>JBDTTT010000242.1:0-2505 GCA_039930485.1 Chryseolinea sp. | reverse complement strand
ATCCTGTTTAATAAAATGTAACGAATGAAAATCACTTCGATCGTATTTATTCTTTCCGGGGTGCTGAAAGAAATTATTCAATGTTCTGGCCATTGATGAATACATGCCACTAATATCCCATAGTGTTCCTTCTGCTCCGCCCAATATAAGAGAAAGACCATAATGGTCGGCAGGCTTGTCTAATGTAGACATACCCAGATTTTTTAAGAGCGAATGAAATTTCTCATACCGATAATTTCGCAACATGTGCACAGCTGGAATATTGAGCGAACGAATCAACGCTCGGTTTGCAGGAACCGCTCCATCATAGCTCAATGAAAAATTCTGCGGAGCAAATCCATTGATCATCGTTGGAATATCAGGTAACAATGTTCCAGGAAGTATCTTGCCTTCATCCAGCATGGCAGCAAATAGAAAAGGTTTTAAAATACTTCCGGTACTACGTGGCGATGTAATGACATCAACTGCATCTCCGTAGTGCCCACGTTCTTGTACTTCGGTGTTGCCTACATATGCTAATACATTACCAGTGCTCACTTCAATCACAATGGCAGCTCCATTAAAAACCTGATTCGTTTTTAATCGCTGATGATGATCACGAATAATTTGTTCTAATCGTATTTGAAGTTGTGCTTGTATAGTCGATTGAACTTTCTTTTGAGCATAGCCTTCTTTTGAAATCCTTGCTAATAAATGTCTGGCATATCGAGGTAAGGCTTGCGGTGCTTCGGGTATGTTTTCATCTTTTGCCAACGAACACGTAAAAGCATCAATCACATTTGTTTCTTGTAACCGATCCAGAAGTCTATCGCGCTTTGCTTTTAGTTGATCTCTGTTTTTGCCAGGATGAATAAGTGATGGAGCATTTGGCAATACTGCAAGTAATGCAGCTTCTCCCCATGACAGTTCCTGAGGATCACGTCCAAAGTATCGCCAACATGCAGCTTCAAGTCCCACAACATTTCCACCAAATGGTGCATGTGATGCATACAATCCGATGATCTCATCTTTCGAATATCGAAATTCAAGACGTGTGGCCAATACAATTTCAATTGCTTTTTGAAAAAATGATCGCGGCTTTCCTTTTCGTGAAAGTCGGATGACTTGCATTGTGATGGTACTACCTCCACTCTTCACTTCTCCTGCCTGAATATTTTGCTTCATCGCACGACTAAGCGAACGAAGATCAACACCACCGTGATTCCGAAAGCGCTTGTCTTCAAAAGCAATTAAAGCTTGTGCAAATTTTTTAGGTACTGAATCGACTTCTGGAAATCTCCATTGACCATCTTCAGCAATGGAGGCGCTGAGCAATTCGCCTTTTTGATCGTCTAATACCGTGGAGTACGGATCGCTAAATAATATATTTGGCAAACAAAAGTAATAGACCACCAACGCAACGAATGTTACACCAACTGCGACTTTGATCCTGTTCTTACCTTTCATGAATTACAAAAATAGAGAAAGGGAAGTCACTGTTGATACCAATTGTGCTCTATCCAGCGTATTTAATATTTGCAGAGGCTCTGCATCTGAACCCCTGCAAATATTCAAGAACTATTGTTTCGCAATCTTTTGTATAAATCGCCTGCCATTAGCCTGTTGAATTTGCACCAGGTAAAGACCGGGATTAAGTCCAAGTTTTTCCGTGCTGATGATATAGTCGCGAAATATTTCTGAAGGGCCTTGAGTAGCATGCATTACCTGACCTTGAAGGTTAATTAGGTTTAAGTATATTGTTCCATCAAGTTTGCCTTCAAGCCTGATGTGAAGTTCATCTTTAGCAGGCACAGGATAAACAGACCAAACTATTTCGCTGGCTTCGGTGGCAAGCACTTCCTCATTCGCCTGTATAGAATTTCCGACACGTGCATTGGCCAGTGTACTACCAGCCGCAATACCTTTTACGACTTGAAAATGAATCGTCAACGGAGTTCCATTCGGACCCCACGCAAAATATTTCATATACGGAGTAGCGGATAATGTATAGTTCTCAACCCTTACTTTCCAGTGCGTATCTCCAAGAATTGGATTACCCCCCAAAGCATAAGGAGCACCGTTGTCAATTCTGGCTGTAACATTATTCAATGTGAATTTAACGCTACGTATTGAACTGATACTTGGATTTGCTATTATGTTAAACGAATTGAATTCCGGTTGATTAAGATCAATAATCGATCCTTCAACCAAATCCATAAGCTTTGAACCGTTTGAATCAACAACATCAAAATCGGTAATGAACGTAGAATTAATAACATGGATTATCGTTCGTCTGGTCGCGTACCCTATGACGCCAGGTGCGTCAAGGTCATCTCCATTATTATACTCTGTAAATGCTTCCAGTGTATGGTACCCCTCACTTAACTTCGGAATCTCCCAAGCGTTAACATAATACGGACTTGTTCTGTCCATATTTATGTCTCTCCCATCCAGACTAAACCGTACACCAACAGGACTAGCAAGAACGGTGGCTTCTGGTGCATCGGGAGACGGTTTATAACTTTC
>JBDTTT010000241.1:0-2894 GCA_039930485.1 Chryseolinea sp. | reverse complement strand
ATCTGCGATTCAGTCATGCCCCATAGCAGCAATTTTTTTCGTCCGCCCTGAATCAATGCATCTACTGTTGATTGTTGCCCGGGAAATTTATTGCGCTGTTGAAGTGCTGACAGGTAATCATTCTGATCGGCCAACAATTCCTCGCTGTAAATACTGTAAAGAGCCTGTCCGGTTACGATATGCTCACCTTCCTGGCGAACGAATAGGCGATCAATTCTCCCCGGTACTTGTGATGAAATGGTAGTCAGTTTGTTTTCGTCTGCCGATATTTTTCCTGTCAAGGTGGTTTGCATGGCAATCATCGTAACCCGTGCGGTATCCACTATGATATTGGCAAGCATCTGTTTCTCATTACTAACTGTCAACATAGTAGAGTCATTCCCTTCCATGCTTTCACTTTTCTCCTTCACTTTAGTGAGCCCCATTCCACACACCGGACAGGCTCCAGGCTTATTCGAACGAACTGAAGTATGCATTGTGCAGGAATAATATTCCGCTGCTTCATTCTGATGCTCTTTCTTTTTGCACGAGAACGTCAACATCAAAATTGCCAATATGATAATGTACAGTTTCATTGTTTCTCGTTTAAAATACTTTCACTATCCAGCATGTAGCCTGCGTCCAATGCAATCTCTTCATCACCTTTCAGTCCGGTGATAATCTCAATCCAGTTATCCAACGTCATTCCTATTGTTACCACGTGTGGTTCGAATAGGCCAACTCCACTGGAAGTGATTCCCGTTTTTACCCACACAATTTTGCGTGAACCTAAATCGTAAACAGAAGACAATGGAACAGTGAGTGCTTGAGCCTGGCTAGAAATTTTACCATTAACAAGTGAATTGATCTTAAAGATTCGTCCCGGATTATCCAGATAAATTCTTGCCCGTACGAAACGTTGCTTATCCTCATACACAGGCTCAACGAGATCAATTTTTGTGTTGATCGAATCTGTTTGTACTTCAGAATATAACGTAACAGGCACTCCTTTTTTAAGTTGAACTTGAGATGAAATGTTAACTGAAAGAAGAGCCCATACCTGTCGGACATCATTGACTACAAATAGTGTCTGGCCTTTGTTTACATACATACCTTCTCTGATCTGCCCTGCTGAAGCTACCAAAGCTCGCGTATTTGATGAGAAAGCTTCTGACATTTCACCCATTCCCGTTGAAGAAGCTGATTTCGTCTCTTCTGAAGAACTCGGTGTTAATGAGAACCTGATAAATCCATCAATAGGCGAAGTAATGGTGATAGCCTGTGTTACGCTATTTGATTTTTCAACTTGCTGGATTTGGCTTTCCAAAAGTCCAAGAAGTTTTAATTTCTGTTTGGCTTTTGAAGCAAGACTGTCCTCTCCTGATTTTAACAGGAATAAATACTCTTCCTGATACGTATTGAGTTCAGGACTGTAGAGTTCTGCGATTCGTTCTCCTTTTTTTACAAACTGGTAATTATATTTTACGTAAAGTTTTTCGATTCTTCCTGAAGTTCTAATAGCTACTATATTATTCCTTCGCTCATCAAAAGTAATGTATCCGCTTGCCGTTACTGTTTGCTTAGAAAGATTGTGAGATAGCTTTATGGTTTTCTGTGATGAGAGCACAACCTGATTGACAGAACGCGAAATCATACGGATAGCCTCATTGACTTTCGTGCTATCTTGACCCGCATGAATTGTATGATCTTCAGTTGCCGGCTTTCCACACGCTGTCGCAAAAATTATGAACCATGCAATATGTAAACGCGTTCTGGTCATTATTACCTTTCTGTTTCGTATTCATACTCTGCCTGAAGCCGCAGCAAAAGACCAAGCTTTTCAAGTTGCTCCAACTGTTTCATGAACAACATATCCCAGGCATCGAGCAGCACAAAAAAGTTTCCTGTGTTTTGTTTGTATGCCAAAAGATTTGCATCCATATTTTTTCTGTATAAAGGATTGATGTCCTTTTGATAATTGTCAAATTGTTGTCTTTCGTATTTTAACATGGCAAGTTTTTCGTTGATCATCCGTGTAGCCATCAGCTTCATATTCTCTTTCTCCAGGTTCATCGCTTGAATTTCGAAGGTCATGGATTGAACTTCAGTTTTATACATCTTTGATGACCAGGGAACAATAGGGATTGTCACCATGCCCATGATGGAAAACTGATTGGGCATTCCAAACATCTTCATGTGACTGGCTCGTAAGCCGAAGTCTGGTTTGCTACCGGTTGCCATCCAACTGCGGTTCAATTCCATTGAGCGTATGCTGCTGGTCATGCTGGTTATGTCACTTCGTTGTACAGAGGCAGTGTCCTGTACAAGCACTATTGAATCATAGTTGTTGAGCACCACAACGGTGTCTATTGTAAAGGGAGTTTCTGTTGGCCGGTTCAACAATGTATTCAAACCGATGTTACTTTCGGTAGCCTCGGCCTTCGCCATCGTCTCCATATTATTAAGTTCCTTCAACTTGGCTTTGGCTTTAAAAATGGTACTGAGATCAGCCTGGTTGTATGTATATCGTGATTCTGAAATATTGATGAACAACTTCAGCAACTCACGGTTTTCTGCAATAAGGCCAAGCTTATGCTCGGCAACAATTCGCTTATAGTATAGTATACGAACCTGAGTACGTAAAATATTTTTCGTCCACTCGGCATTATTTTGTTGCACCTGTTTCAGGGAAGAATAATAGTTTCCTTTAGCGCGCAGTTTGGCTGAGTTGGGGATCATCTGTTCTGCAGAGAACATGAGTGCTGCCCAATTCATAGGATCTTCTTTTCGTTTGATCATATCCAATTGGTAGGGAAACGAATTCAGTCCGAAAGAAAATGTAGGTGGCATCCAGCTTGAGCTGCCATCGGCTTTGGCTTGCAAAGATTTAATACGCGAATCGTATTGTAACACAA
>JBDTTT010000240.1:0-2987 GCA_039930485.1 Chryseolinea sp. | reverse complement strand
ATTAACTTTTGAAATAGTAAATGGATATTCTTTTTCTAAACAAGAAAAGATTAATTGCTTTTTTTTTTTATTCTCTGATTGTCTAGGAAAAAAGAGATTGAATAGGATTTTATTAAACAAAAAAGAAAATTAAGTTCACACAAGAAGGAACAGTCGAAATCACCTTTTCGGTTTTGGAAAGTAAAGAGAGCGAGGTTGTAATACAGGGTATTGTAAAAGACACTGGCATTGGCATTCCAAAAGAAATTGAGAGCACTATTTTTCAGAGTTTTACGCAAGCTGATGAAACGGTTACCCGAAAATACGGAGGTACTGGATTGGGATTAAGCATTGTAAAAAGCCTTTTGCATCAAATGAATGGTGATATACGAATACAAAGTCCTGCTTATCCGATTTTAAACATTGGCTCCGCCTTTATTTTTACTATGAAATTTAATTTGCCCATTAAACAATCTATCAAAGCATCTATTAACGGAAGTGGAAATGAAAAACTTCTCTTTAAAAACCCCGTGAAAATCCTGATTGTCGATGATAACCCGGTGAATTTGCTGGTGGCAAAAAAGATGGTGCTGAAATTTGGAGGAACAGTAACAACAGCAGAAAGCGGAATGGCATCGATTGAGCTGGTAAAAACCAATGAGTATGATATCATCCTTATGGATATCCAAATGCCGGTACTCGATGGGCATCAAACCACCAGAGAAATCAGAAAGTTAAACTTTACGAAACCAATTATAGCCCTGACGGCCAATGCCTATAACGAAGACGTTCAAAACAGTATTGAATCCGGTATGAATGATCATCTGCAAAAACCGTACACAAAGGAAAGTCTCTTCCTGGTCATCACTAAACATCTTGAGTAGAATATCCAATTCATCAGAATATTTCTGCTTTCCAAACATCTTTTGCTTAAACATTTTGATATGCGCTAAAGGGTGATCCGGTTATTTGGAAAGGACGCGCGCTGGAATTTCAATTCCATTTTCTTAAAGGCGAATACAGTGAAGGAGACTGCATAAGCAAATCTTTGACATTAGAATCAGGGTTTCTCTTACATACGCCAATAATCAAATCCTTCCTTTAGAATCCGTTCTGCTTTCTAATCAATTCAGTGCCAATAAATATCTGTCTGACAGTACTTTATGAGCATACTATTTCTCTTTTCCCTGATCTTTTTCAAATCAGGTTCATCCTGATTTATTCGGAGGAGAAACCTGCCATTTTTGAACTATACAAAGGCACCCACTCTATGAAAACACATGCACAAGAATATTCCGATTCAAAAATCCGATGCACCTCCCTTCGGATTGGTCATCATTTTTTCATTGTTCTGATTGTCGCCTTGGTGTTGAATGTTTTTACCTTATACGGTCAGGTTTCTAATACTTCTCCAACATTTGACCTGGGATCAGAAACCGGTCTATCCGCAGGACAAGCAAGTGCCAGTAAGAACATCAGCAAATTGTTGCGGGTTTCTGATAAAGATAGAGGTCAACTATTAACCTGGTCTATACTAACCGCACCTGTAGTGGGAACAGTAAGTGGGTTTCCCGCATTCGCGCTTTCAGGAAGAGCGTCTATTGCTCCCGATGCGACACTACTTTATAAACCTACACCTGGACAAGTAGGAATGGATGAATTTACGATTGAAATTTCAGATGGTTTAAACTCATCAATTCTCATCGTTCATGTCACTCTCCTTGAGGCAGAACCTCCTTCCGACCCGGGCAACATTGATGCTATCAATCAATCGGATACCAGCCGAACGATTTCAATTGTACAACAATGGAATGATATAAATGTTCCGTTTGGCACATTCTATGAAGATTTAGTGCTGCCTGATTATGCCGGAGTAACTTACGGAAATGGAGAAGGTGAAGTGTTACCCATATCGTGGTATCCAAGCAATTTCAATGGCAATGTTAGCGGACCATATTTGCTTACAGGTGATTTACTATTAACACCCGGTAGTATAAATGATGCTTACAAAAAAGCCCAAATTACAATTCGTGTATTGCCCAATCTTTCGCCAGAGAAAATTATACTGAACGATTCAATCCTTGGCTCCTGGCCGTTTGAAGATCCCGAGTTTCCTCCCAATCTTTTTACAACACAAGATCCAGATGACGAGGTTCACAATTATCAACTCGTGGATGGCCCTGGTGATTCAGACAATTGCAAGTTCAGTGTAGATGGTGGCATATTGATCATGAAAGACCGCAGCTATTTAGAAGATCAAAACAAGTTTTTGATCCGCGTTAGAAGCACCGACTCAAATAACAATTCTATCGAGCAAGCCTTCATAATCTACTATTTACCTCAAGGCAGCAGCGAAGAAACAAAAACCGTGGAAGTACCCAATGCATTCTCTCCAAACGGAGATGGAATAAATGATGTATGGATTGTGCCTGAATTAAAAGATTATCAAAATGTAGATATAAAAGTATTTGACCGATCAGGGGCATTGATGTTCCATACCAGTAATCCACTTCAAGGCTGGGATGGCCGTAACCCAAATGGTAAGGTAATAGCTGGAGCATATTATTATGCTATTAAAGTCGGAGAAATCAATCTGAAAAAACAAGGCGTGTTAATCCTTTTAACGAATTAATAAAATGAAAAAGGTTCTTCTACTATCTGGCTTCTTGCTTGTAATGCTTTCACTCTCTGCACAAAACCGCAGATACATGTCCAGTTTTCAACTGTTCCCCTCCTATTATAATCCTGCTATGACTGGCTTTTCAGGCAACAATATCAGCGCAAGTTACCGGAGCAGTCGATGGACTGAATTTGAAGGCGCACCCAAAACATATTTTATGTCAGGTGACTTCAATATTAAAAAGCATGCATTTGGTTTTGCTTTTCTGCATGATTCCTTTGGACCTTATCGTGAAAGTGAAGCGCTCATTAATTATGGATTCCATATCAATCTGTCGCGCACGTTGCAGCTCGACTCCCTCGGCCATCCCGAAGTCCGCTGGCACTTG
>JBDTTT010000239.1:0-3110 GCA_039930485.1 Chryseolinea sp. | reverse complement strand
TTCTGCAACGTGGACAGTGAAGCAGTTTCTAGACCCGCAACTGCATTTAGCTAAATGTTGTAGGCAATTTTTCAGGACAGTATGGAGATCAATCAAGAGACGATAGGACGACTGACAAAACTAAGAGAGAAGAAAAAGTTCACGAACTCTGACTGGGAGAAACGCGGACTGAATCCATCTGATTCTGACAAGGTTGATGAAATGATTCGTTTGACTGATACTTGTCTGGATGAAATATTAACTGACTTGAAATCAAACGCGACAGAAAAGCAAATAAGAAAAACTCTGACGAAAGGACTTAAGAGATTTAAGACGAGCCATTACGACACAGAGGAGAAAGAATTCATTGGGGACGAGTTTCACAGCATTGGTTCAATCTTGGGACTGGATATCGCGGAGAACTTAAATGACTGGTTATATGGTAAGGTACTTGGGACAATTATCGGACTAACTAAAAAGAAAGAAATTGTACTTGATACGAAGTCATTTGAGTGCACCAAATGCAAATTGAGTCTGAATATCAAGGTAATGTCAGTAGAAGAAGGCATTCCAAATTCTTGGTTCATCGCGCAGTGTAATCAATGCGGAGAGTACAATCTGCTTTCGGCTGAGGAGAATGTAACCGAGATTAGATTTGAGAACTTTACCTCCATTGAGAATTTCTATGGTGACAACAATACGGAGGAATACGCGAAGACTAGATTGGAACAGATACGATATTTCAAAGGGCGTGGTTGAAAAACTGCCTACAACAAAAGCTAAAAGCAATTGCGGGGCTCGGTGGTTGCAAACAAGTTATTAATATCTAATTTTAATTCTGCAACGTGGACAGTGAAGCAGTTTCTATACCCGCAACTGCTTTTAGCTAGACGTTGGCAGTAATGCTCAAAAAATATGAACTTTAAATTATCAGGAGATTTTTCGCATGGTGGTGGACCGAAGATCGCAGTAAGATGCCCAGCATGTGGACACAATGGAACCTTCGAAGCTGTCGGAGTGACGGAGCTACATGACAGACCAAGTCGCAGATGGTTTGGACAACGGAGATGCCCAAATGCAAGGTGTGGCGTTCATATTTTTTACGTTCATGAAAATTCAGGTGAAATTATTACCTATCCACAGGAGACAATCGAATTTGACAGTGTCGGAATACCTGATAATGTCTTAAGGGCATTCGAAGAAGCTGTTAAATGCCATGCGAATCAGTGTTTCATAGCTTCGGCTATTATGCTTCGGAAGACACTGGAAGAAATATGTGCCGACAGAAAAGCCACAGGGGACAATTTGAAGAAAAGACTAAAGGACTTAGGGGCTAAAATATTTATTCCAAAAGAACTAGTTGAGGGAATGGATGAGTTAAGACTTCTTGGTAATGATGCCGCCCATATCGAGTCAAATACATTTGATGACATTGGAAAACAAGAGATAGAAGTATCCATTGAATTCGCTAAAGAAATTCTAAAAGGTGTATATCAATACGAAGGACTATTGAGCAAGTTACGGGGCCTTAAAAAGTCGACAAGCTAAACGCACTACTGCCAACAAAAGCTAAATGCAATTGCGGGGTGACGTTTGCCAATCAAGAGTAAATATCTAATTTCGTTCGCCAACGTGGGACAGTGAAGCAGTTTCTAACCCGCAACTGCATTTAGCAAAACGTTGTGCGCAATTATCTCAGGGACAATCTCACCACGGATAAAAACGAATAATGGAAAATGAAATAGTAATTCAATCGAAAAACAGAAAGAGCACAGTGCTGGTCGTTATTTTTTCATTATTGACTTTCCAATTGACATTTGTGAGCATCCTTATACTCTTTAAGAGCAATGAAGTTCCTCTGACTCGAACTTTGGGACCGTTAGGAATGTATGGCGTAATTCTCTACTTCGTAATTAAAGGACTCGTTTGGGAACTAGCAGGTATGCGACAATTAAGACTATCTGAAAGGAAGCTGACATTCGACAAACGCTCTCCTCTGACAAACAAGTCAAAAACGTATGACCTTGACAAAATAAAAGGTTTTGATGTTAAAGATAGCACAGTTAAAGAAGGACCTCTGGCAATGCTGCAACTTTTGGGTATTGCGGACAAAATATTCTTGACATTTGAGCACGATGGCAAGACAGTAAAAACTATCAGTGGAAATAGTATTGACGAAATGCAAGAAATTAAAAATAAAATTGAAATGGAGTTGAGATAACAGCGCACAACACGGTATATAAAACATATGCTGGTTCATTTTGTAATCATAACTTCTGCAAGTAACTTTATTCATCAACGATGGATTATGATGTGGTCTTTAAACCGCATACGTTTTATATACTAGCCGTTGGTGGTAATTGCTTTTTGGACAATGAAGAACTATACGAATTATATTTTATTAGCCGGACTACTTAATGCACTACTCAGCTGCAGTGGAAATAAGAAGATGAGTGATGATGATTTAATTGAGATAACATCTAGGACAGAAGAAGGTTTCCATGATATTGTATTGAATATCGTTGACACTAAGCTAACAAGCAATGGAGATTATGAGATAATTGCAAAAGGAAAAAATAATGAAGAAACGGTAGGTCTTAAGATTAAAATCAAGGACAAATTAAAAGCTGGACTTGTTAACGGGGGATTTGACGGTTTTGACTCTACAGCAGTTGAATTGAATGGAGTAAGTTTTTATTCTATTGGACCAGAAAGCGACAACCTAATTCGGACGCTCTCAAAATTATACGGTTCACCGACTGACAAGAAATTTACAACAAGTGACCTTTCCTTTGATATGTTTTCTTTGAACAAAGAAGTAGCTGAATTAAACAAAGGATATTTCCAATTCAAAATTTTTTTCGACCCGTATGATAGTCTTGGGCTATATAGTGAGTTGTTTCTAAACGTGAACTTGCCAAAAAAAGAGGTTGAAATAAATGAGAAGGACTGGGAATACAGAGAAAGTCTGGTTAAAGTATTGACGAGGTAGCAGAAAAAGCAACTACCACCAACAACAGCTTCCATGAATAATCCTTCGGCTAACTGATAGACGAATTTAGCGCTTCCTGCACTCCTACAATATATTTTTTTGTTTTTTCTTTCATTGATTTTACTCAAAAGCCTGAGCG
>JBDTTT010000238.1:0-3180 GCA_039930485.1 Chryseolinea sp. | reverse complement strand
AATTATTTTAACCCAGAGGGCGATCGGTACATGTATATGCTGGAAGGCTTAAGTACAGACTGGCTTCCTGTGGATGCAAAGAGTCATGAAATAGTATTCAATAGTTTGAATCCAGGACACTACAAATTGAGAGTAAAAGCTGCAAACCGTGATGGTGTCTGGAGCAACAACGAGGGAATTCTGGAAATAACTATTCAACCACCATTTTGGAAAACCAACACAGCGTTTACGTTTTATGCCTTTTTGCTGATAGTCGTTCTTATAGCCGCCCGGAAGTTACTGCAACGAAGAGAGCAACTTAAATTTAGCTTAGAGCACGAGCGTCAGGAGATGCAAAGGCTCCATGACCTGGATATGATGAAAGTGAAATTCTTCACCAATGTAAGTCACGAGTTCAGAACTCCACTTACACTGATACTGACCCCTATTGATAGACTTATCAAGAAGGCAACGGATCCCCATCAGATGATTCAATTCCAGTTGATCCAGCGAAATGGAAAACGGTTGATGAATCTTGTAAACCAATTGCTCGATTTCAAAAAGCTTGAAGTCCACGACATCAAACTTAATCCTTCCAAGGGTGACATCATTAGTTTTACAAAGGATACCGTTTTGTCATTTTCGGATCTTTCTGATAAGAAGAATATCAGTCTTGTGTTTCACACGCCCATCGAGCATCTTGAAACATTATTCGATCAGGATAAGCTCGAAAAAATCCTTTTCAATTTGTTAAGCAATGCTTTCAAATTCACACTTGAAAAGGGAGTTGTGTCAGTAACCCTTAACATCATAAATGAGAATTATGACCGATTGATACAGATTGAAGTGAGAGACACGGGTATTGGCATTCCACAAGACAAACTCGAAAAAATATTCGAGCCGTTCTTTCAATCCGACCTTCCCAGAAGCATTGTTAATGTAGGAAGTGGAATTGGGCTGTCGATTACGAAGGAGTTTGTTAAAATACACGGTGGTCGAATTAAGGTCGATAGCGAGGTCGGTAAAGGTAGTTGCTTCAGCGTGATACTGCCTCTGTTGGATGCATCAGAAGAATCTATCCAAGACAATACGTTGGCACAACCCATAGAAGATTCAGACAGTGATCAGATGAATGCGCTCTTTGATGAGACCGTTGATAAGCATTCCGGCAAAACAAAAAAGAAATCACTACTGCTGATAGAAGACAATGATGACTTCCGCTTTTATTTAAAAGACAATTTGAAATTCTTGTACACAATTCATCAAGCCCGGAATGGCGTAGAAGGATGGAACCAGATTTTGTTGGTCGAGCCTGATCTGATTGTTAGTGATATAATGATGCCCGAGTTGAATGGAATTGAACTGTGTACAAAAATCAAATCAGACGAACGGATTTCTCATATACCCGTTATTCTCCTGACAGCCCGAAGCAGTGAGGAGCAGCGACTCGAGGGATTTAAGGCAGGCGCAGACGACTATATCACCAAGCCATTTAATTTCGAAGTACTTGAAGCGCGGATTAACAATCTGTTAAAGCAACGTGAAAAATCACAAAGAACATTCAGAAAGACATTAGAAGTTAAGTCAAGTGAACTTCAAATCACTCCGCTGGATGTGAAGTTTATTGAAAATGCAGTTAAATGTGTAGAGAAAAATGTTTCCTCGCCAGACTTTTCAGTTGAAGATCTTGGCATGGAGCTGGGCATTAGTCGGGCGTATGTGTTTAAGAAGATACTCGCTTTGACTGGAAAAACACCATTGGAATTCATCAGGACAATCCGACTGCAACATGCTGCGCAGCTTTTAGAGAAGAGCCAACTATCCGTGCGAGAGGTCGCATATAAAGTGGGTTTTAACAATCCCAAATATTTTACCAGGTATTTTAAAGAGCAATTTCATGTGCTACCCTCGGACTATGCAAGTTCGAAAAAGAAGGAGGAATGAATTCCTTGATTTCAAAATTTCTGATTGATTCTGTAGTGCCAACTTGACGCAGAGTTAAAATCGAAATGCTATCCGATTAATAATTGTGGAAAGTTGTAAGGCTGAGCTAAGACAAAATATTTCCTTTTGTACGAAAGCTACCCGTAAATTAGATTTTTAGTCACATGCTGCTGCCTGTGCTGCACTAAATTTGGGTTTCTTATAATATGAAACACCAAACTAAAAAACGACTTCGGTGGCTTGGTATCACCGAGTTCTTACTCTACTTTTTTGTTTTCATTGGACTTTTGCTAATCATTTATATTCGACTCTTCCCATAGAGTTCATTAAGACTATTGATGGATCATTTTCAGATCATTTCTTTGAATTAACAATTACTATTGAGAGGTACTAACGGGTTACTAAAAACTTAATAACACTAGAGCTAGCATGGATCTTCTGAAGACATTAAAACCTAATAATAAAACAGGTATCAGTATGCGAACTGATTTATACGAGGCATTGAAAAACAAAATGATTGATTTGCTTAAGGAAGATGGCTGGCACTTGCACCTATTTTTTCGGGTTTTACACGAGCAGTTTAGTAATGAACTGGGTGAAGAAACGGGGTGGTACTTATATCATGTTAAACTGGACCTTGAGACAAAGGGCGTGATTAAAGTTGAACGTTCTAAGGGAAGGAGAGATGTAATCACAAAATTGAAATTGGCCAGAAATTGGCAAAGTTTAATGCATGTGCATTCACAGACAATGCTGCTCTAAGATCATCGTCACAAAAACATCATTGATCAACCAACTCATGCGAAAATCCATATTGGGTACATTATGTATTCATTTAATGTTTTAGGTCCTCACTCAGCATCAATCTGCGCCCGACATTGGTAACGCATCGTTTGCGTATTATTTTGCTTTATCTGCTAAGGATAGTTTACCCTCATTGTTATTGATTTTGAAAATTAGGGGGCATTCGTTCCTCGGTAGATCAATTGTACCCACATTTTGGACTATTTAACGGCAAAGAAAAACTATCCCAAATTCTCGTTTTTCGCCCGCTTCTGATGGCATTTAGTCATCCTCAAAACTTATTCCTGAAGGCAAAAAATGTGAGTAGACTTCTTGTACGTGTCTTTTAGACTAATGGATCCCCTTGCAGATCATACACCAGGTATACATTTACATGCAAACGATTACAGTGATGAAACATTGAAAACGTTGACGAAGAATTTCAAGGTTCGTCACATGATTCAGCCACAACTG
>JBDTTT010000237.1:0-3248 GCA_039930485.1 Chryseolinea sp. | reverse complement strand
ATAAATCGAATGAACCTACCTGGTATTCAGTATTGCCATTTAGAAATACATCATATGTTAAAGACGAAATAGGCGTATGATCATCATTTGGTTTGTCCCAATACAAAAAGACACGATTAAAAATAGGTAAGGCTACTGCACGAGGTGGTCGCTTGGGAGCTATATTCTTTTGTCCAGGTGCATTCTCATACACTACAAGATAAAGGGAGTCTCGTTGAACAAGTTGAATCAAATCAAGATCACCATCATGATCCATATCGCCAAAACGCTGAGCAACTAAATTGTTAGAGTTTAATGTGTCATAATCCTGATCATCGTACTTGTTTATATTGAGCGTTTCGTCAGAATTATTTTTACCCAAATAGTTTACATCAACAACTCCATCCGAGTTTAGATCAGCCATGAAACTGTGTGCATCTTTAAGCACCAACGGATAATTCGATATTGTATAGTTTCCGCTACCGCTTAGATAAAGTTTTGTTTGATCCGCATTATTCAAATCCTTGCCACTAATCAATACATCAAAAAGTCCATCGGCATTAACATCAGCCGATGTGGAAATACCTTGAAGCTCAATGGTACTTTCGGGTATGAAATAAAATGAGTTCTGATTAATCAGAAACCCACTTACCAATGAATCTGGTTTAACACGACCACTTAGAAATAAATCAAATCGGCCATCGCCATTGGCGTCAATGACTTCCAAAGCAGTAAGTGAAAATTTAATTGAATCGTGAACTATATTCCAGAAATAATCCTGTTTCCGCTTTAAAATTTTTGTGAAAGGCACACCATTGTCAATTCCTGATACTATCCAATCCATGTTGGCATCGTTATCAAGATCTACAAATTTACTTATTGTGAAAGCGGGGACATTTAAAAAGTGTTCTTCAAACTGAAATGACCCTTTGTTTAAATACACTGCCGTAGTATCAACTCCATTTCTCTTACCTGATACAATTACATCCATGTCATTATCCAGATCGTAATCAACAATATCAATTGTTTGATGATCTGGTATTGGAACAGTTTCCATTTTTAAAATTGGGATATTTACAGTATCTCCCTTAATGAAATAAAGATGACTCCGAGTTGAATTGCTCCTGCCTACAATTAAAATATCAAGCAAGCCATCATTGTCCAGATCTGCCCAAATAGATTGAGCTCCCTGAATTGAATCTGGCAACGCGATTTCATTTTTCTTTTGAAATTGTTGGGCGAAGGTTAGCTCAACACAAACCATCAGTACAAATAATATTACACCATTCTTCATTGCTATTCCTTTGCTTTAATAGTTTTAATCTGAAAAGTCAACGGTAAAACAAGTTTACTAGGCACCGGCTTACCACTCAAGGTAGCAGGCTTCCATACCGGCATACTCTCTATCAATCGTTTTGATTCAATTTCAAATGGAGCCCCAAGCGATTCAATAAATTGGATGTTCTCAGGCTTACCTTCTTTATTAATAACGAACGAAACAGTCTGAACACCTTGAATAGAATCTTTCAAGCTTTCTGTTGGATATTGAAGATTCGCATTTAAAAAAGCATAAAGTGAAGCGTATCCATTAACTGGCTCTGCTTGAGTATAAACAGACTCAACTGGATTGTTCTGCTTTGTATTACTTGTCTCGATTAAGCTTTGAACTTCCGTTCTCTTTGGCTTAGTAATTTGCTCAGCTACAATTGGATTATCAATATCATTGTTCAATTGCACACTATCCTTCAGTACTATTGATTCCGCTGAAGGTAACGTTGGCTGACCTGACTGTATTTCAAGTTGTTGATTTGAAGTTGGAGGTTCTGCATCGTGATTATTAAATATAAACCAAATAACCGAAGAGACCAACAATATTGCCGGAACTGACCATTTCAAAATAGTATATCGATTTCGTTTTTTAATATCCAACTCCTTTTGTTTTCTCCGAAGCGAATCGAAATCCATATAGCTATTGATCTCTTCATCCGAAAGATCGAGCCTTTGTTTCATAATCGTAATTTTTTGTTTCATTTCTGTTGTAGAAAAAATTTCTTCATCTTATCCAGCACTCGATATACCTTTACCTTAGCATACGTCTCTGTAATGTTTAGAATTGAAGCCACTTCCTTAAATGGACGTTGCTCAAAAAAACGCAACTCAATAAGCTGTAATTCATCTAAGGATAACTTTTGAAGGATGCTTGGCAATCGATCTTCTAAATCTTGTACAGTGGAGTCTGTTGTAAGCTCGGTATGCAGATGATCTATTGTATCATCTTCAAGCGCAACGATTCGGTGACGCTTATTGCTCCTAAAAAAACTGTTGCATTCGTTTAATGCAATCCTGAATAACCAGGATGAAAAAGGCAAGCCTCTAAAACTAAATTTATTGATATTGATGAGTGCTTTTAGAAATACCTGAGAGGTAATGTCTGCTGCTATTGCCTTGTCTCCAATGCGGTGAAGGATGAATAAAAATATTTTTTTGAAGTAGCGTTCGTAAAGTAATCGAAATTCATTGGGATTGGCTTGTGTATTCCGAATCAGTTCTTCTTCATCCCGTGCCCGTTCCTGCTTATTTTGATGTTGTTCAATCACCATGAATCAGTTTATTTCATTCCGTTCACGACTAAAATGCAGATTTCTGTAAAAGATACAGATCGCTGAGAAATACTTGAATAGCTTTGGCTAAAATCGAGCAGAAAAAGAAGGGAAAAATTGATTCAAATTGAGGTCGAAAAATGACTGAAAACGAGTTGAAATTTGGAGAGGAGAAGATCTCCCTGCCCAGACAGTAGTGGTGACTTTCGCCATCCTACTGTCAGTGCAAGAACACAGTTTAACGCTATGGCAAAACAGCTTTAACTGTGTGGAGAGATGTTAAAGTAAGGGGTTAACTTTCACTTTTCCTAAAGATTCTATCAAACTTTGTGAAGGTTGAAAGATTGGCTTTTTTGCAAGCTGATTGCACTCGTTAAAGTGACATTTTTGCTTTGCTGAAAACGTATAAATTTTAATTAAGTATATGAAAACCAGCTACTTGAATGGTTGTAAACATTTGATCCACAAGTTATAAACATTACCATTCCAACATGATTGAAGACAATTATAAGCAGCGGGGATTGAGGAATAAATTGGTCAAAAAGCTAGCTGAAAAGGGTATAAAAGATGAGCGCGTTTTGGCCGCAATCGGCAAGATTCCACGGCACGTTTTTTTTGAAAATGCACTGCTTGAGCCACGGATGCACACGGATTTATACGGATCGGAGC
>JBDTTT010000236.1:0-3357 GCA_039930485.1 Chryseolinea sp. | reverse complement strand
ATGAAGAGAATATCTTCCACAGAGATTTTTGTGATTTGATAATCAGCCCGGACCATAATGTAATTCTTCTTCTCTGATTTACGTCCCGCGAGCAATTGAAGATATTCATCTGCTTTACCAACCGCTTTTTCGAATCGTTCAGACGAAATGGGCTTAACGAGATAATCTAAAACATCTAGCTCAAAAGCTTTCACGGCAAAATCGTGCCGGGCAGTTGTAAAAATAATGAGAGGAGGCGAAGGTAATTGTTTCAATAACTCAAACCCATCCAGGTATGGCATTTGAATATCAAGAAAAAGTAAATCGACTTTGGTTTGTTGGAGAAAGAGCAAAGCTTCCTTTGGATCGGTAAATGTTTTCAGAATAGACAGCTCATCTATTTTTGATGAATACTCTTCCAACACTTTAATGGCAAGATATTCATCGTCAATAATTATACACGACAGATTCATTAGAGAGAAAGTGTTAAGACCACAAGGAATTGGTCGGTTGTTTCATCGATGCTCAATTCATGTTTTCCTGGATATAACATCTTCAGTCTTTTTTTAATATTATTCAATCCGATACCACTGGCTTCATTTGGTAAAATTGTATGAGTCTTGTTGTTCTCAACGCGGATAACCAAACCATTCTCATTTTGTTGAAATGTAAAATTGACATAGGCTTTGTCTGATAAACCAAGACCCGAGTGCTTCACTGCGTTCTCAAGCAATGGAATAAGGAGAAGAGGTTCGATCAATGCATCAGGCCTTTGAAGATGATCATCTATTTTTAAATGAAGTGGCATTTCATACTTCAATTGAAATAATTCAGAATAGGATTCTAGCGCGTTGATCTCTTTGAGCAGCGTAACTTTGTCATTGCATTCATAGAGAAAGTAGCGCAGTAGCTCTGAGAGTTTCATCAATGCTTCAGGCGCTTTTTCTGATTTGATTAAAGCGAGAGAGTAAACATTATTGATCGTGTTAAACAAAAAATGTGGACTCATCTGAGTCTTTAGAAAACGAAGCTCAGTTTCTAATCTGGTCTTTTCTAACTCCGTCATTCTTTGTTTAGATTCTTCGCTGTTGGTCGCTAATCGAAGTAATCCTGCGAAAGCGGCTAAAGCTATTTCTGAAAACAGAATGAAACCAATTCCATTTCGATTCGCCATGAAAGATGAAGTGATTCCATTTGGTAAAAGGATAAATTTCTTTTCTATAAAGAACCGAAGAGTCGTTAAGACGATGAGTAAAATAGCCAGACCTCCAAAAGCCATGAAGTATTTTTTATTCTCGAAGTATTGGGGAACAAACCAACTATAGCAAGAATAGAAAACGGTAAGATGACAAGCTATAATAAATACACTCCTGAAAATAGCTTGTGGCCATCCATAGAGAATAAGCGATAGATACACCACAAAGCTGAACAGTATGATCCACAATGCCACTTGCGAGTTAATTGAAAAGGATCTAATTTTTTTTAATTGCGGATATGCCACAACCAAAAATAACAAACTATTGATCTCAAATGAAAAGTATCCACCGTTGACTGATGTATTTGGGTTGTTGATTGAAAATATACAGATCCGGCTAAACGAAGACAGTTGAGCTACGTCTTAACAATATTCTACAACCAATGACAATTCAATGAATAACAAGACTATTGACCTTTGGCAGGTAGTGCTGGCTTCTTCGCTTCGATATGTGATTTTCGCTGGCACAGCGTATGTGTTGTTTTATATTTGGAAGAAGCGTGATTGGGTTCGCTTCAAAATTCAGAAGCAATTCCCAAAGTCGTCTCATATCCAAACAGAATTAACGTACTCGTTTATAACCATTCTGATTTTTGGAGTAGTGATTTATTCGCTGCTGTTTTCTTCTGCACGGAAGTATACGCGACTTTACTCTGATATTCATGAACATTCTTTGTTCTATTTTTTCATGAGTGTAATTCTTTGTATTCTCATTCATGATACTTATTTCTATTGGACTCACCGGTTGATGCACTGGCGAAAGATTTTTCCGTATGTACATCACATCCATCATAAAAGTCATAACCCCACTCCGCTGGCTGCGTTTTCGTTTCATCCATTGGAGGCTCTCGTTGAGGTTGGTGTTTTACCTATTATTATTTTTACTATTCCTATTCATTCGATTGCCATTGCATTATTTGGTTTGTATATGATTCTGATGAATGTGATGGGGCATCTTGGGTATGAATTGTACCCTGAGGCCTTCATGAAAAACCGATGGTTTCGTTTCGGATTGAATACATCTACCCATCACAACATGCACCACCACTATGGCAAGGGTAATTATGGATTATATTTCAATATCTGGGATCGAATAATGAAAACCAATCATGCACGATATGAGGAAGAGTTTATTAGCGTGACACGCAAAGCAAGCGCGTTATCCGAAGGTAATCCTTCTTCTAAAGTTGTCGTTCACCTTGAAAAATCTGTCGTTCGCTGAATAGGTGAGTATGCTGGTTAAACGAATTACAATAAACACTATCCAAGCAAGAAAAAATTCTAAACTTTAACCTTATGAAAATGAAAACAATTACACTTTTTAGCCTGGCCGCTTCAATGGTCTTCTTTGCTGCTTGTAAAAACAATGATAACGATGCGGCATTTGTTTCTGAACAAGATGCTGCAGAAATGATTGCAGCTTCTCTTTCTGAAAACTCGTCTGGGCTTACCGCAGTTGTTGAGGTATCAGCAGATGGATCAAACACTGCTGTGGATAATTCAGGAGGTAGAGTTGCTGTTTGTGGTTATACCTATAATGAGTCGTTCAACAGAACCAGTCCAGTGGGTAGCTCCACGTATAATTATGACTTTAGCTACGGATATGTTTTAACCTGCAGTGCAGATGCGCCATTGACCCTTGCAGTGAATGTTACCTTCGATGGTGAGTTCGATGGTTTGCGTCTATCATCAAATCATTCCGGAGCAGGTAATTTTGAATTCGCAGCATTAGATAAAGATGTTACAGCGTTTATTGTGAACGGTACCTATTCTCAAGCAGGAACCTTTCAATCAAAGATCGGCAATAAGAATGCGGGATCAAGTTCAACTACAATAACACTCAGCGATGTGATGGTTGATAAAACAAATCAACAAATTACCAGTGGAGCAGCAGCCGTTTCAATTACGGGTAATGTGACGGGTAAGACTGCATTCAGCTTTGCAGCCACAGTTACGCTTACTGGAAACAAAACAGGTACAATTGAAATTAACAACAATACCTATGCTGTAAATCTTTTGACAGGTGAGGTTACCAAGCAATAATTCGATTTTGAAGATGCGTTTTGATCTGTCCGGAATGAATTTTCATTCCGGTTTATTTTTATTTCTTCTTCTGCCAACTG
>JBDTTT010000235.1:0-3409 GCA_039930485.1 Chryseolinea sp. | reverse complement strand
GCTCCTCCAATGATGTTAGTCTGAATCGTGTTTAATCGATAAGCAAATTCAGAAGTTACTATTTCCTGTATTTGATAAGGGACAAAAGCTGAGAAATCAATTCTTTGATTTGGTTCTATTTCTCTTAATGGATTTGCAGATGGATTGACCGCTATGATTTTCATTCCAGTAACGAAGCATCTGGCCAACATCATTTTGCCAGCGATATATCGCGTGTCAAGACATACTAAGGCAAGGAATCCAGATTTTAACTGAAGTGCTTCCTGTGTCAGCCTGGCACTCGCTTCCATCTGCTCCCTGGTAATGGAAATTATTTTGGGAGCACCTGTTGACCCACTTGTATTCTGGTAAAATTCTTTTTCACCTGCAAGCCAACTTCGTATGAAGGAGAAGGTGTTTTCTTCAAAATCTGATTGACCAATCGCTTCACCTGAAATTATTTTTATCAATTCAACATCTCTGTTGTTGACGAAAATAGTGGAGAAGGGATATTCAGTCATTTGAAACTTAAATTCACAGTACGCTTGACAATTACCTAAGGAAATTGTGGATACTTTGACCAGTCCGGATCGCGTTTTTCAAGAAATGCATTCTTGCCTTCTTTTGCTTCTTCGCTTAGATAATACAAAAGTGTTGCATTCCCGGCAAGTTCCTGAATGCCGGATTGTCCATCCAATTCTGCATTGAACGAGCTCTTCAACAATCGAATAGCCAACGGACTTTTCTGTATAATTTTCTTAGCCCACGATACATAGGTTTCTTCCAGCATCTCCAAGGGAACAACTTTGTTCACCAACCCCATTTCAATGGCCTCCTTCGCATCGTATTGATCGCATAGGTACCAAATCTCTCTGGCTTTCTTTTGTCCAACGATGCGCGCTAAATAGGATGCTCCAAAACCGCCATCGAAGCTTCCCACTTTTGGTCCCGTTTGTCCGAAGCGCGCATTCTCAGCGGCTATCGTTAAATCACAAACGACATGCAATACATGTCCTCCACCAATGGCCCATCCAGCAACTGCAGCAATCACTGGTTTAGGTATAGAACGAATGATCTTTTGAAGGTCAAGCACATTCAATCGGGGAGTAGTGTCTTCACCAACATAACCCCCATGACCTCGCACACTCTGATCACCTCCACTGCAAAATGCTTTGCCTCCTTCTCCGGTTAAAATGATGGCGCGTATCGCTGCATCTTCGCGACAGATGTTCATGGCATCAATCATCTCCGATACGGTTAAGGGTGTAAACGCATTGTGTACGTGAGGACGATTAATACTAATGCGCGCAATACCTTCGTAGGTATGAAACAAAATCTCTTTGTATTCTTTGGCTTGTTGCCATGGATATTTAAAGCTCATAACTCTCCTTTATTTTCTGTTTTAGATTTTCAAATATTGATTTGTTCAAAGTGGCTTCCGATTCGAGTTCAAGAATTTTTGTTTTTCCGTCTGGTTCGAAGAAGTCTTTGAGTAGATTTTTGAGTTTGCGCTTGTTGTCAAGTTTTAGATAATCAAAGCCAAACTCTTCACATAGTTTTCTTGCATTTAGCTGTTGCTTTGTTGCAAAGTACTCATCCGATTCCGGCAATGATCCGGGGCCATCAATCATTTTGAAAATGATGCCTCCATGATTGTTGATTACTATTATGCGAAGACCAGGAAGCGGATAATTATGCCAGAATGCATTTCGATCGTAGAAAAATGCCAGATCGCCAGTGATCAAAAAAGTCAGTTTTGAATTCATCAAACTATGACCAACAGCTGTACTGCTGCATCCATCAATTCCGCTGGTGCCGCGATTTGAAAAAACATGTACTGTCTTGCTGGTTTTAAGTCCGATGAAATTGGCATACCGAACACTCATGCTATTAGCAAGATGCAAACTTGAATGTGACGGAAGATTTTGAATGACTTCATTGATCAATTCCAATTCACCAAAATTGGTCTGAGGGAAAAAGCCATCCAGAGAACGCAATGCTCTTCGCTCTTCTACTTCCCAAAGTTTATTGTAGTTATTCTGTTTTTGGTTAGAGAACCCTTCGCTTTGTGGAATGGTATTCAAATAATGAAAGAACGACTCGAATTTGGTTCTGAAAATATGCGTTACGTGTTGAAACGCATCAGCAACGACCCCTGCCTCTTGAATATGCCAATGCTGTTTGGGAGCATAGTTCCGAAGAAATACTTTCAGATTTTTTGATAGCACCGATTTTCCAAAGGTAATTAGTAAATCAGGTTGTAATGTTTTCTTTACAGAGTCTGGGGCTTGTCCTAGAAACAGATCCGTATGTCGGATCAACATTTCAATGGGATGAAGATTCGAAAGAATATCTCCGGCAATCGGCACTTTGTGTTTCTGTGTAAAGTTGATCAGTAGTTCAATTTGTTCTGCATCAACATCACCCTGACCAGCCACCACTAAAATGCGATTGAACGAAGGCCATCCATCTATAATCTCTTGCTTTTGCTGAGTTGATATTTCAAATGATGTAGCATGCTCTTCCATTACCCGAACATCCTTCGTGAATGTTAAAGTCTCATCTTTTGCTGGATAAAGCGGTTCGCGAAAAGGAGCATTGATATGTACAGGTCCCCGTGGTTCTTGTCGGCTTAAATTAATGGCTTCATTCATGATTCGATTGATGGCCCATACATTATCCGGGTGTTCATATTCCTGAGGAAGCTGAAACGACCTCTTAACATGTTTACCAAACAAATCGGTTTGGTAAATTGTCTGACCGTCTTGCTGGGCAATCCATTCGGAAGGGCGATCTGCAGAGAAAATGATTAATGGAACTTGGTTGAAAAATGCCTCCGCCACAGAGGGAGCAAAGTTATAGGCTGCAGATCCAGAGGTGCAAACCAACACCGTTGGGACCTTCGTGGATTGTGCCATTCCCAATGCAATAAAACCAGCGCTACGTTCATCACTAAAAGATCTTGTATTGATCTTAGGATGTCGCGCGAATGCCAGTGTTAGGGGTGCACAACGCGAGCCAGGACACAATACAGTTTCAGTTATATCTTTTTGAGAACAGAGTTCAGCAATATCGTAAATCGGTTGAAGGCGCATCAGGAAGTAAGGGTAGACCGTAACACAGAAAAGTAAAAGTAAATCATTCGTCTATTCCGTTATTACCGATAATGAATAACTTTTAACAGGGTGTTCAATTTCATTTCGGTTTCAATCCATTCCTCCTTCGGATCAGAGTCAACAGTAACACCAGCACCTGCATACAGTATTGCCATATCATCCTGCAATTGCATGCAGCGCAGGTTCACAAAAAGATTAGTCTGATTATTAAAATTTACAGGCCCAAGATATCCGGCATAATACTGTCGATCATAACCTTCATGTTCCTTTAGAAATTTCAAAAAGTAATTCTATAAGTGGTCGAAACGGTTATA
>JBDTTT010000234.1:0-3752 GCA_039930485.1 Chryseolinea sp. | reverse complement strand
AACGAATTTTCAATATTCTTTGACAACCGAGAATGGTGAAGGTGGTGAAAAAAAGAAAGTGATTCCAATCGGTTGGGACTTACGGCTCAAATCGGACAGGCAATCATTGCTGATTGGAACATCGGGATTTAAAAGTAGCATGAATAGTGAAAAGACTACCTCTACAGTTGCCTTTGGAGATGGCTCTCCTAAAGGTGGTGTATTGCCTTGGATGGATGGTGACAACTTTTTTCTGACTGGTCTCTTTGCTGAAAAGCAATTTGGGAAATTAAATATTCAGGTAGAGTATTGGATGGCAAAGCACGATGCGCTGCGTAATGCGGAAAATGTTTTAGTCATGGTCAACGATGCAGGAATCAATCCTGGGCAACGTGAGAGATTTCTAGGTGCCAATGCCTCTAAACCCGACAACACACTTACAACAGATGATGTGGTTGTGCCGGTTAAATATGATGTGCAAACCTATTACATCCGGCTGGCTTATAGCCTTGATACAAAAATAGGTCAACTTGTTCCATATTTATTCCTCGATTGGATGTCACATCCTGAAGTAATTAACAGTAAGACCTATGGTGGTGATAAAGAATCAGGTTTAGCGGATGATGGAGTGTTCTATAAGACTTCAGCAGGAATAGTGTACAGACC
The DNA here is from genome assembly GCA_039930485.1 of Chryseolinea sp. Taxonomy (GTDB): domain Bacteria; phylum Bacteroidota; class Bacteroidia; order Cytophagales; family Cyclobacteriaceae; genus Chryseolinea. The sequence continues at coordinate 3,107 of JBDTTT010000234.1, read as the reverse complement.
AATACCTGTAGTAGCTATTAAATTGGATGGCAGTATTCACAGCCAGAAGTTCAATGGAAAAAATGAAAGCTATCCTGAAATACGACTAGACTTTTCTTGGGCGTTTAAAAACTGATATTGTTTCGTTTGTATAGGTAGTAACAACTGACTTCTTAAGTATAAGTAAGAGTTCAATTAAATGACTAGCACAACCACTTGTGGTGTGTTGGTTATTTTGATTGTCAACATTAACTTATGGTATGGATCATTATGAGTTCATCTGGATGGAGCGCAGCAACATAACTCACCAATAAGGAGAATCAACAAACCGATAAAATTCCTCAATTTGTTAGTGCATCGAACTTAATGTCATAGGAAATTGATAACTTTTACGTTACAAATCTTATTGCGTGATAAAAAAGTACGTAACTCTTGTCGTCTTGCTGTCTCTGGGCTTGGTTTGCCACAGCCAGAACCTTACTGAAATTGGTAAAATAAAGCGTGCTATTGCGAAAGCAAAGGAAAAGGATCAGGCTAAATTACTAAGCGATTTAGCATGGGAGTACAGAGCGGCTTTTCCGGATAGTACCATTTACTACGCTTTAAAATCATACAGTCTGGCAAAGAAACTAAACGACAAAAAGAATTTTGCACGACCACTCAATTTTGTTGGCTTAGCCTATTTTCATAAGGGCAATCACCTGGACGCGTTTGATTACTTTAATCAGGCGCTTAAAGTTGCGGAAACTCAACGCGATTCTTTACAGTTGGCACATGCTTGCAATAATATCGGGAGACTCTTTCTGGAACAGGGATTGTTACCCAAATCACATGTCTACTTATCTCGTTCATCTTTGATCTTTACCAACCTGAAGGACTCTTCGGGTCTTGCTTATTGCTTACAAAGTCTGGCCAGTTATTACAAGATAAATAAGGACATAATCAACGCTGAAAAGTATTACAAGCAAGCATATGATATTCGAATTGTGCAAGGCGATACGAGAGAAATTATGTCTGCCATGATTCAGCTTGGTAAGCTTTATATGGATAACCAACGAAATGATGAAGCCTTGCATTATTTTCAACGGGCAGATTCTACGGGCAGTGTAATTAAGGACGCAATCATTCTAGCTGAAATAAAAACACTTGTAGCACAATGCCTGATGAATACAGGAGAACTTGAACGTGCGGAGAAAATAGCGGATGAAGGATTGCGATTTATTAAGAATTCGCAAAATATGCGTTTGCTTCCAGGGGCATATTTAACCATGGGACAAATCCAGTTCAAGAAGGGAAACTTATACAAGGCCAAGGAGAATTTTAATCGGGCAATTGAAATCTCAACCCTTCGGAAAGATTTGAACACACGTATGGAGGCTTATTTCTTTTTGTGGCAATCGTTTAAACAGGAGGGAAAAATGACTGAGGAGCTGGATAATTATACGCAATACATTACACTGAAGGATTCGATCCGGTCGCTTGAGAGTATACGTCAGGAGGAGCGGTTTAAATTCGAGATGGAAATTGCAAAGCGAGAGCAGGAAAACGAAATACTGAAAGCAAAAGCAGACCGCAGAATAGCTTTTATCATTGGTCTTACGATAATGGTTCTTTCAGCACTTGTTGTACTTTATCTCCAGTTACGAAACAGAAAAAGAATACTTCATGTAAATCATTTGCTTGAAGACCGAAACCATGAAATAAAGAAGATCAATAACATTCTGAATGCAAAGAATAGAGCTCTTGAAAATCACATGAATACATTAGTGGGCTTTTCAAAAAATCGAAATATTTCAGTTGGTAATCTGGCGAATTCTGCCCGCGATATTGTTTCGATCACAGCCAAAAATCTAAAGGTAAGTCAGGCAAGTATTTGGGTGTATGATGATGAGCATAAGTGCATTCAATCGATTGCTTGTTACAATCTAGAAAAGGATATTTATACCGATCCAATTAAATTGCGTTTTGAAAACGCTCCACATTATTTTGAAGCGCTTAAGAAGGAAAGGATAATCGTTGTGGATGATGCCCGAACTCATCATTACACGAAAGAGTTTGCAACGTCCTACTTTACTGAACAAAATATATTTTCATTACTTGATGCTACTTTCTTCCTGGACGGACATTTGAAAGGACTGTTGTGTTGTGAGCATCAAAACGAAATCAGAAAGTGGACGACAGAAGATTTGATTTTTGCCAGTTCAGTAGCTGATATTATTTCCCTTGCCTTTAGAACAGCCCAACGTTTAGAATACGAACATCGCATTAAGCAGCAAAACAAGGAGATCGCTCTTATTAATGAAGGTCTTGAAGAACGTGTAAAGCAGCGTACCGAGGAGTTGGAGATCCAAAACAAAAGACTAGTCGAATATGCTTTCATCAATTCTCATTTACTTCGCGGACCGCTTTCCAGAATTTTAGGATTGATCAATTTGATGGAGCACGATAATACAATGAAAGAAAGTGAAATGCTGGATCTGCTTCGTAAATCAGGAGATGAACTTGATCAGGTTATTGGTAAAATCAGTAATGCATTGAATGATGGAAACCCCCTTACCCGAAAAGATATTGAATAAGCAATGTCACCACCGAACGATAGACATATCTCTAAAAAAGGAAGGATTTATCTAGCTAATAAATTAGTTAGCCTGAGACCGAAATCTGTTTGGTCTCTTGTGTATACGGATAATCGAAGAGGCCATGTTCTTTAATAGCTTCTTCCACTTTGTGAGGCACATATTTTTCCCAACCTGCTTCGCCTTTGCGAATCATGGCCAGTACATTATCAGAAATGATATGGAGGTTATTTGTATTCGCATCGTTTATATCTTCCAGCTTGTTGTTTTCAAGCAGGTAACGGAAAAGGCTTTTTAAATTATCGGGTAACTCATTGTCGAAATCTTTAAGTGAAAATATCTCTTTTGAATCTTTCTTCCAGGCTGGATAGATATAGAGTTTTACATTCGATCCGAACAAGGAAGCAAAACATTCCATAATTCCTCCCCGAAGATTCTCGTATGTTTTCTCATCGAATACTTTTTGCAACGCATAGATACCCATGATAATACCAATCTTCTTTCCTTTGGTGATCTTCGATAGGTAGTCTACCAATTTGTAATATTCGAAGT
>JBDTTT010000233.1:0-3759 GCA_039930485.1 Chryseolinea sp. | reverse complement strand
TCATTGTGACTGGATTGCTCCACTGTTCCTTCTTCTGTAATGAATCCGGCTTCGGGAAGAACTCTGCGCAGGACTTCCACTAATCTTCGTTCAGCTTCTTTGTCAACATATGATACTAAATTGTTGAACCCGTCTTTCTCTTCAATCTTCGAAAGGTCGAAACTGGCACCCTCTTTACGGATGAATGCACTTACCTCTTCACAGATATCAATCACACTTTTTTCGATGGCTTGTAAATTCATTTTCGCTCCTATTTGGTATTACTTTTTGCAATGGTGAAGATAACGATCGGCTGGGAAATCATGCATCAATACTGGGTATTAATTCTCTATTCGTGAGGGGTATTTTTTTAAACTTTATCCCATCGTATATCAGCATTGAGCGAAACGGGAGGTATGCTTTGTTTGAGTAATGAATACTGAACAAATAATTACAAATCACACTAGTAACATTCGTGCTAATTGTCTTTGCCACCCACCACCATTACTATTTCACCTTTCACTTCTTTTGCCTGAAAGTGTTTCAGAATTTCTTCCAGTGTTCCATTCACAGTTTCTTCAAACATCTTCGTGAGCTCGCGTGATACGGATGCCTTGCGATCAGCTCCAAAATATTCTATAAACTGCTCCAATGACTTTATCAACCGATAAGGTGATTCGTAAAAAATCATGGTGCGCTCTTCTTCTGCCAATTTTTTCAACATGGTTTGCCTGCCTTTTTTGTGAGGCAAAAACCCTTCGAATACAAACCGATCACAAGGCAACCCGGATTTAACAAGAGCCGGAACAAAGGCCGTTGCACCCGGCAAACAATCTACTTTTAAATTGGCCTGAAGACAGGCACGTATAATTAAAAACCCAGGGTCAGAAATTCCTGGTGTACCTGCATCAGAGACCAATGCCATCGTCTCACCTTTCTCTAAACGCGAAATTAATCCCGAAAGGATTTTGTGTTCGTTAAAATTATGAAAGCTTTGAAGGGGTTTTGCAATTTGATAGTGCTTCAATAAAAAACCGGACGTTCGTGTATCTTCCGCAAGAATAACATCCACTGATTTTAAAATATCAAGCGCCCTTAAAGTGATGTCACCCAAGTTGCCTATGGGTGTGGGGATAATATACAGTGCTGGCTTCTCAGGTGTATGTGCAGTCATTCTAAAAAATTCTAAACGCTCAACGCATCAATCGCTTTTGATAGTTTTTTGTCGAGATCGGTTACTTTGTTTCCTGCATCATGTGTTGAGAGTTGAAAAGAAACCACATTCCAGGTGTTGGTCCATGTAGGATGATGGTTCATCTTTTCTGCAACGATGGCTACCTTGGTCATAAAACCAAAAGCCTCCGTAAAGTCCTTGAATTTAAAAGTCTTTACAAGCGAGTTATTCTCTTCTTTCCAGTCCATGATAAAATGAGTTTAATTTAACTTTCTTCCCTAGACTATTCGATTTACAATTTTATCTGCACGTTTGCACGCTTTCGTTCTTCTAAGTCGATCGATAGACTAAAACAAGAGAATATTAAAGTGCAACAATACCTTCTACCACTGAAGCTTGAATGTAAACTTCAATTACCGCATCACTTGAGATCATCATCATTTGAAAGGTAATGCTCGTGTAATTTTCATTCTTCGATTTCTTCTCTGTCGGAATGTGTTTTGGAAAAAGTTTTTTCACTTCTTCCTCTTTCCCGGAAGGCACAATGAACTTAAAGATGTAAAGCGAAGGCCAGGAATAGTGCTGGTCGAGTTTTTCGCGGAAAGAATCTTTCCACTGATCATCCATTTCCATATTCAAAATTCACAGGATTTTCAGAAAAGAAAAATAAAGCCGGAAGTTTCTTTGACAGAATTCAGTATAAATAAAAACGCTCCCGATAGTTATCGGGAGCGTTTTTATAGGCAGTATGATCTACCTAAAAGAATTTATAACGCTTATCAACAATATTTGAGTTTAACTTTATTGCTTCTGCAATGTTGAAACCACTGCGAGATTGATTGTTTTGCACAAGCTGATCTTTGTAGGCTGTATAATCCTGAAGAGATGGTGCAATGGTTTTATTTTGAAGTTCAAGCATTACCACACCATTTTCTCCTGCCACTGGCTTAGAATGTTTTCCACTTTCTAACGAGAAAGCCAAACCTACGGCTTGCGGATCAAAACCAACTGTAGGCATTGAATTGCTGCTCATTTTCAAGTCGCTGCTTGAATAAACATTAGCATCTGACCCAAAGCTTTTTGCCACTTCATCTAGTGTGCCTGTAGCTGTTGTCAGTTTTTCAATAATCAATTTGCCTTTTACCAGATTTCGCACAGCCGGAGCAATTTCAGTTTTCACAGCATCAAGTGGCTTATACCCTTCTTCAATTTCACCCGTCATAATTGCCACAACATTCTGATCCTGAAGATCGAATACTTGTGATAACTTTCCGGTAGATGCATCACGGAACAACCATTGCACAACTTGGCGTGCATCTGTTAATGTGCCAATGCTCCGATCCGCTCCACTCACATTCTTTCCATCCAATATAATAAGGCCAGCTTGTTTTGCGTGTTCTTCGAAATCAGAAACACTCTTGATGTCGGCAGCAAAAGCTTCTGCCTTGCGAAATGCTTCATTGATTGTTGCATCACTAGGTGTAATGGCACGTTCAACAACCGCGAGCTTATAAGCATTATTATTCTTTACGTTGGTAACTTCAATAATATGATAACCAAAATCAGTCTCCACCACATCGTTTAGCAAGCCTGGTTTTGTCGCGGCAAATACGGCAGTTTCAAATGGCTTCACCATTTGACCACTTGGGAACCAACCAAGGTCACCACCACGGCTTGCCGTTCCATCTGTACCAAACTCACGAGCTTTCGCTCCGAAATCAGCACCACCCTTAATTTCTTTCAAAATGTTCTGTGCTTTTGTTTTGGCTTCTTTCTTCGCAGCATCACTTGTATCTGCCCAACGAATTAAGATGTGCTTAGCACGCGCATTGAAAACGGTGTCTTTAAAAACACTTGACACTTTTACTACTTTGTAGGTTTCTCCATCTAGGAACGGCCCGAAAACTTTTCCCTGAATTAAGCTATCCTGATTAATGAATGCTGGAAGGGATGCCACTGAATATTTAGTATAAGCATCTTTTCCATCACTGTTGGTTGCTGCATAGATTGAATCTTCTGAAGCACTCTTAAATTCTGCCACAGCTTTCTTCAAATCTTCAAGAACACCAACGGAGTCATCAGCAGACGCTACAACCGGAATGCTTACATATTTCAGATCGCGGGTTCCACTTGTTTTAAATTTCTCTTTGTTTTTATTGTAGTAGTCCTGCAGATCGTTATCGGTAACATTTGCCAATGAATCGCTGATAGCATAAAATGGAACATAAACGTACTTCACTTCTGCCACATCGCTTTGAAGATGATATTCACGCTCTGCTTCAGCTGCTGTTACATAATTCGTTTTAATAAGAAGGTTCTCATACTTAACACGGGCACGGCCGGGTTGTAAATCTTTTTGAAAAAGCTCCCAGCGAACCCGTTGCTCTGAAGTTTCGGGCATTGTTTTCAACTGGTTAATGTAGTTACCTAAACTAGCACGATCGAACTGTCCGGTTTCCTGATTGGTAAAGGCTTGCTTCACGTTCGGGTCAATATTTGTCCCACTAATCATATCCACGACTTCTGTTGCGCTCACCTCAACACCTACTTTTTCATATTGTGATTCGATAGCATGACGGGCAATTAATAAATCCCATGTCTGCTGA
>JBDTTT010000232.1:0-3785 GCA_039930485.1 Chryseolinea sp. | reverse complement strand
CAGTTGTGGCTGAATCATGTGACGAACCTTGAAATTCTTCGTCAACGTTTTCAATACTTCGCTACTGTAATCGTTTGCATACAAATGTATATCCGGTGCATGATCTGCAAGGGTATCAATTAGTCTCGAAAACAGGGTTAAGAAGTCCGGCCATGAGTCAAAAAAGTCTTAGAAAGGTTCATTTTTAGCATCCGTCAAAGATTCTGATGCTGGTGGGTAGGAATATTCCGTTCGAGGCACTGGAATTAGTGAGCATTGAAATCAAAAGAAACTAACTTCAAATTACCCAAGCACGACAAATATTATGAAGAAGATTAAAACATAAATGCTCAGTTCGATAAAAAGAAGTATTCTCAGTTTTCGCTTCACGGGACAATTGTTTGTAAGCATAAAAGTAGAGGACCTTGTTGTCAGCAACGTTATAAATAGTCCCAAAAGTGGGTAAGGATTGTCTGATTTGGAAAAATGTCGACTAGCTTTTACGTTTTCTACTCGCGTATGCGGAAGGCAGAATATGATATACTTCCTTAAAATAGCGGGTAAAATATTTAGGATTTTTAAAGCCTACCTTGTAGGCGATTTCAGAAACGGAAAGCTGGCTCTTCTCTAGTAATTGTATCGCATGCTGTAGTCTTATGTCGCGCATGAGATCCAGCGGTGACTTGCCTGTGAGCGTCTGAATTCTCTTAAAAAACTGGGCACGGCTCACACCAAGTTCACGATACAAATCTACTACGGTAAGGTCAGCATTGCTCACGTTTAGTTCAATGATCTGAATCACACGTTGTACGAACTGCTCGTCAAGTGATGTAATCTGGATCTCACTTGCCTTGATCGCATTCCGTTTTGTAAAAAGCGAGTGTAAATTCTGACGCTGTGACAACAGATTACGAATTCTTGATTCCAGCACCTGGAAATTGAATGGTTTAGGAATATATTCATCCGCTCCCATTTCGAAGCCCTCGAGGCGTTGCTCTTCACCAGACCGTGCCGTCAATAAAATGACTGGAATGTGAGAAACACGTTGATCAGACTTAATTTTTTTGCAAAGCTCAAGCCCATTCATACCCAGCATGGTGATATCGGTTACAACCAGGTCCGGAACTTCGGACAGTGCTTTCGTCCATCCTTCATCCCCGGTGGAGGCTTCGATTATATTATACAAGACCTTTAGATTATCTTTAAGATAGAATCGAAAGTCCTCACTGTCTTCGACTAACAAAACTGAGGGTTTGTCACTCAATCTCATTTGGATTTCGTTCTTGCTGTCAATTACCGTGGATTTAACGGGTTCACTTATCACTCCATGAACAGCTTGAACAAGTCGCTTTAACGGCAAGACTACAATAAAGCAGCTCCCCTTCTCCATCTCACTCTCAACCCTGATCGTTCCTCCATGAATTCGAACGAACTCTTTTGTTATCGCAAGGCCGATACCGCTTCCCTGATTCATGACAGAGTTCGGCAGGTCGTTTTGAAAAAATCGTTCAAAAATAAGATCATGTTTTTCAGGAGGTATTCCAATACCTGTGTCCACCACGCGTAAAGTAACAATACTATCCTGGTCTGCATCCTGAACATCCAGTATCACGGAGATTTCACCATTCGCCATTGTGAACTTGAATGCATTGGAAAGTAGATTAAACAGGATCTTTTCTATTTTGTCATGATCGAACGTTGCTTCAAATGAAGATACATTTGATTCAAATTTGAGGCGTATGTCTTTCTTCTCTGAGATATCCGAAAAAGAATATACCGTCTCCTTGACAAATCTAACAATATCACCTTCTGATGGCCGGAACCTGATGTCATGAACTTCCAGTTTCCTGAAATCGAGAAGCTGGTTTACGAGATTCAACAATCGTTTTGCATTTCTCTTTATAAGATCGAAATGCTTTCGTTGCTCGGAATTAACAGCTTGCTCACTGAGTTGCTCCAGCGGTGAAAGAATAAGGGACAAGGGAGTTCTCAGTTCATGGCTCACATTGGTAAAAAACCTTGTCTTCATCATCTCCATATCCCGTGATCGCTTTGCTTCTTCCTGTTGCAGCGTGATCGCAAATTTTAACTTTTCTCTTTGTTGCACGACCCTGCGTGTCACGAGCAATAAGACCAGAACAACAACTAAATAAACGGCATACGCTTTTTTGGACTTCCAAAACGGAGGAAGCACCTTAATGTGCAAAGAAATTCCTTTTTTATTCCAGACTCCGTCATTGTTTGAACCAATGACCCGAAAGACATAATCGCCTGCACTAAGATTGGTGAAGGTTACTCTCCTGTTTTTTGAATTGGTCGTCAACCAGTCTGCATTAAAACCTTCGAGCTTATACTGGTATTGGTTTTTTGAAGGCTGAATAAAGTTAAGCGCAGCAAATTCAATAGAGAATACATTATCGCTGGCGTTCAGCACAATAGAAGGATTCGAAGTGATGGAAGCAGGAAGTGTAAATTCTCCATTAGTAGACTGTCCGGGATAGACAGTACGATTGAAAAGCTGGAAATCGGTTAAGGCCATCTGCGGCACAATCTTGTTCTGGACAATGTCAGCCGGGCGAAAAATATTGAATCCGTTGTCTCCCCCAAATACCAGCTCTCCATTTCGAGTTTTGATTGCTGAATCTTCATTGAAACGTTTGCCATGCAACCCATCAGCTTCGGAGTAATTTCTGAAATTCACCAGAACACTGTCACCTTTTGAACTGATTGTTGCACATGACAATCCGTTCTGAGTACCAAGCCATAGCCGGCCTTCGTCATCTTCCAGCATAGACATAATAATGTTATGCGGCAGTCCGTTTTTTTCCGTGAAGTTGATAAATCTATTCCCTTTCTTTTGCCACAAACTCAGGCCGCCATGAGTACCGATCCACATCCGACCTTTCGAGTCTTCCAAAACACCAAGGATGACATTATTGCAAAGCGTTGATGGATTATTCTTTTCCGCTTCGAAATGAACAATTTTTCCGGTGGATTTCATGAGAATATCTATACCCAGAGAAGTTCCAAACCAGATATTACCCTCTGAATCTTCCGTGACAGTCGGAACGACAGGTGAAAGGAGCGCGCGCTGATCGGGATGTTGATATCGCGTAAATGTCTTTTTCTCTCGATCAAATAGATTTACACCACCGTCCAGCGTGCCAATCCAGAGTCGTTGTTGTGAATCTTCGAAAACCTCCCACACGCTTTTTCCTGGAAGGCTCTTTGCGTTTAAAGGATCATGCTGATACCTAACAAATTTTTGCCCATCAAACCAATTCAATCCCCCCAAAAAAGTGCCGATCCAAAGTTTATCGTTGTGATCAATGACCAGGCTTACAATGACGTCATTGCTCAAACTGGCGGGATTCTTGGGATCGTGTCGGTATGTTGTAAACTTGCCTGTTTGTCGGTTGAAGTAAATCAACCCGCCTCCATCTGTTCCAAGCCAAAGATTTCCTTTTTTGTCTTCAACGAAAGTATTAATATCTTCATACGGCAGGCCATAAGGTTTAGAATACCTGTTGATAAGCGGGAACCGCATAATATTTTCATGAAAATAATTCAATCCCTGCCTGTAAGTGCCAACCCAGATGACACCATCTTTATCTTTGACCATGGTGCTAACTGAATTCTCGCTCAATGTATTTTCATTCTCTGGCGAGTGAGATATGTTGCTAACAGAAAAGGTTTTCTTGTCTACAACATCAATACCATTATGACCGGTCGCTAGCCAAATTTGACCTCTATTATCCTCTACAGCGCCTAATATGACGTCTGAACTAAGATGTGCTTCCCGTGAA
>JBDTTT010000231.1:0-4429 GCA_039930485.1 Chryseolinea sp. | reverse complement strand
CTTCACTGTTAATCAAGTTTGATACCAGATTGTTATCCTTCCTGGAGGCATATTAAATTAACCCCCAAAGGAGGAATAGCTCCATTTTGCCGAGGCTTTAAAATGATTGATATTAAAATTCCTGCGGTCGAAAGGACAGCAACAGCTCTATTATAGTTAATGGTTGAAGTAAGTAAGTGTAAACCCTTAGATTGACAAAAGCCCTTCTGAGGAAGTTGTATTTTCTAAGTTGATCACTGATCAATCACCCAGCATTTGTTCCCTATTAATTAAGAGAGTTTTCATAGTTACTTCATCACGGAGCAATGGGAGTATCTTGCATAGTCGCCCAAATTTAAAGAAATAAATCAAGGTATCCTTGGCGTAGCAAGCGAGTTGAGACGGGCACCAGGCCTTAAAATAAAAACAACACTTGATGACGCCCGCGAGAATATCTATTTTTAGTTCGTCAAAAAATACCTAAAAATCTCTTTCCGGATGTTTAGGTTTTCTTTGCAATGGTTAGGTGCTTTTTTTGTTGCTAGTTTGTTGCGTGACCCACCTAATGAATTGAGTATTAACTGCAAACACATTTTGTATCAAGAAACGATGGAGAATTTCAAACTGAAAGAAGGCGAAGAGTACATCGAACTTAAAAACCTAATCAAACTATTAGGTTGGGTAGAAACCGGAGGTGAGGCTAAAGTTCGCATCGACAATCAAGAGATTAAGTTAAATGGTGCAGTCGAAACGCAAAGAAGAAAAAAAATAAGAAGAGGAGATGTTGTGATGTTTGGTAACAATCAAGCTCAAGTAGGATAAAGAATCAATTTCTCTTGATTGCTATAAGATCTGGCGATAACCTACTCCATTAAACATATCGATCTCCCTTTATTACCTTTGCAATTGCTTCGAGGTGCTCGTTAAACGAATTTAATTGTATCAGCATCTGGCCCGAAGAGTTGCCTTCATTCAGTCCTCCGTATTTATTGTTCTTCACAAAAATCTCCTTGATTTGTTTCCAGCGTCTACCCTCCTGTTCATTAAGGAAACCGGCAATTTCTTTGAGTCAAAGTAGATTCGCTTCTGCATCGGATGTCAGGGTTTGAGATTCGCCCTCGTAATGAGAAAGGATTAATGTATTCACTTCTTCAGTATTCATGAGCGGCACAATTTTCCCGCCATCTTACTCATGTTCCGGTATGAGCCCTGTAACTTGAATGAAGGTTCGTACGATACGCATCCTTCATGGAGGCACTCGCAATGTATTGTTGGGCCGGAAGAGTTTGAAGAATATGTAAGGAAAAAGATTGGGGTAGTGTAAGCTCACTTCATAATGTAAGCGAGACGCTTACAAATATTGAGCACAAGCGGACGCGTCAGAAGGAGGGCTAAAATTATTCGATCGCTTTTCCCATTTAAAAGATTTGTAGAAATAAGACCCCTCCACCGTTCGTCCATAACAGCAGATACGCAATGAATTCCCAAGAAAATGCTATGGCATATTTCTTGGCGTCTAAAGGAAAATGACACTGTATGAAAACCTTACTTATTATTGTTAGCACCATTTTTATGGTGCTTCCAGGAGTTTTTGCACAAAGCAAATATTCGACAACGGCAGGATTTGTTTCATTCTTCTCTAAGGCACCTGTAGCCGATGTTGATGCGCAAAACAAAAAGGTCAAAGTGGTACTGAATACTAGAGATGGTGAATTGACTTTTGATATTGCGATGAAGGATTTCGAGTTTAAAAGCAAGAAAATGGGCAGAGATGCCAGGAAGAAATATTTGGAAACGGAAAAATATCCAAAGGCCGGTTTCAAAGGAAAGATTGAAGGCAAAATTAATTATGATAAACCGGGCTCTTATCCTGTTTCAGCAAAAGGCAAATTAAAGATTCATGGAGTCGAGAAGGATGTAAATGAAAAGGGAACTGTTGTTGTTGCAGAAGGAGGAGGAATCAAGCTTCAAAGTGAATTCAGTGTTACCCTGGCAGACTACAAGATCGAAACGCCAAAAATACTAGGTCAGGAAATGACGGCAGACAAAGTTCTGTTGAAAATTGAAGTCAAGTTAACCAAGGGAACAAAGGCTAAGGCTTCAAAAAAGTAAAGCAAAAATAAAAGCTTGCCAGGCGCGGAAGCAAACTAGCTCACGTGTTTGCCAGGAAGCGTGAAGCGTTACGCTGAATGTATTGACGAAGCAACCCCAGACTTGTGAAACGCGAATTAACGAGACCTTTTTAAAGCCTGTCAATTTCGAGCACGTGACTTTTTAAATCTTGTTTGTCATGATACACGCGTGATTGTTGAGTAACCAGGAAATCAAGTAAATCAGCATTCAGTTTCTTTCGTTCCGTGTAAAATAACCCATGGGCTGCGCCTTCATAAATAAGGAATGTATTATCCAAAATAATTTTCGCTGATTGCCTGCTGGTTGCATCGATGGGTACGTTTTTATCTTCGTTACCATGAATGATTAACGTAGGAACGTTAATGGTTTGCATTTCAGTTCTAAAATCAGTTGTAGAGAACGCCTTAGCACATTCTATTGTTGCCCGCGGTGAGGCAACGGAACATAACATCCGATAATATTCCAATAAAGGAGTACTGAGTGGTTTACTTAACAGACTCACACCAAAAAAAGTCTTTCCGAAATCATCCAGAAAATTAATTCTATCGTGTTTAATTTGATCTGCCATCACATCGAACATTTCCTGGGGCACTCCGTCCGGATTGGTTTCTGTTTTTAACATATACGGTGTTATGGCCGAAATCAAAACAACTTTTGAAACATTCTTACCTCCGTGTCTGCTGAAATAGCGAACCACTTCTCCGCCTCCCATCGAAAAACCAACAAGTGTTATATCTTCCAACTTCAGCTGATCGATCAGTGCCTTGAGATCATCGCTAAGGGTATCATAGTTGTATCCATCCCACGGTTGGGAAGATTTACCAAATCCACGTCTGTCATACGAAATAACCCGATGGCCACTGTTCACCAGGTCATCAATTTGGTACTCCCACATCTCTTTGCTTAAAGGCCATCCGGAAATGAGGATTACGGGTTTCCCGGTTCCATAATCGTTATAGCTGATTCTCACAGGATTGCCTGCGGAATCATTACTGGTTTTGATGTAATTCATAGCGATCTGTATTTAATGGTATTTCGAAACTGTTGTGAATGAAAAGTCCTTCACAAAGTCTCTACAGAAAAAATTATGCCTGATCAAAATGTGAGTTAAATCAAAGATTTACGAAAGATTGGGGCTTTTGTAATCTGTGTTGTGTAGAATAAAGCCTCACTTGATGATGACCTTTGAGTGTGCTGACGAAGCAATGTTTCATCCCGCCCCGGGTGGGACCCTCTGCCTATGAAATGCACACGAACGAGACCTTGCACTGAACTGATTAGAGTGCACTACCCCAATGGCGAGATCCCATACTACAGCGTGCGCACTTCCAGAATCGTCCCGAGTTCGGATGATTTTGTTCGATTCCGCACGCAGCATTTCTACATACTTTGCTGCAGCGGAAAAAAAAGCAGCATTGCCCATGGCATGATCATTGGAATACAAGCCGAAAAGATAAAATGATGAAATTAATTTTTACCTACTTGTTGATGCTGTCGCTCACATGCTGCTGGGTCAACACATTCGCACAGAAAAAGAAAATCCTGGTGGACGTAGCGCATGGTCAGAAATTTTACAGCGACCCGGCTGACAAGGTATCAACCGAATTAGTAAACACGCAACGATTGGAATACATGACAGGCGAGCTCACCAAAAATGCTTCAAGCCATGGCGCAGTGATTGCTTATTTGAAAACAAGCATCACTACAGAAACATTGTCTAACGCTGATTTGCTTTTCATTCATGTTCCCTCTTTAAAATATTCGGTTGATGAATGTAAAGCCATCCGCCAGTTTTTGGAAAAGGGTGGTTCGTTATTTATTGTGATTGAGGAAGATTATTGGGCAACCCTGGATCAGGTAAATGCAAACGACATCGTGTCACCTTTCGGTATTACATTCTCTTCAAACAGTCCTGATAAAACCGTGGGAGGTTATGCTCCCGAAGGTAAGATCTTGAAGGCAAAATATTCCATTCCATTTCATGGAGCTCGCCAGGTAGATGGCGGCAAACCTTTTGCGTTTAGCAATGAACCCGCAAAGAGTTCTTTTGCAGTCTTCACCGAAGTAAAAGGTGGAGGCAAAATCATCGCGATGGGAGAAGGTATGGTATCTCTTTATATGACGAGTTGGCAAGACGTTAACAATTATCAATGCGCTCCCTTTATGCAAGATGTTGTAGGATGGCTGTTGAATTGATTCATCCAACAACGCGCTGGCTTACACAACATCTGCGTGAGATGGGGCGTATTACTTCATCAGCTCCCTGATAGCTGCCTGCAACTCGGTATCAATACCTTTCCTGATGTCGTCAATGGTG
>JBDTTT010000230.1:0-4436 GCA_039930485.1 Chryseolinea sp. | reverse complement strand
GCTAAGAGCGGTGGCACCACTATCAGCCAAACTTATTTAATCAAGGTACGTGCTTTTTCAATAACAGCATCGAGGCCATTCAGGTTCTTGCCGCCAGCTGTAGCAAAGAACGGCTGACCGCCTCCACCACCATCAATTTCCTTCGCCAGTTCTTTTACCATGTTGCCGGCATGATAGGTATTCGCTTGTGCAAGCTTCTCTCCTATCATAACCGAAACTTGCGGTTTACCTTCAACATCAGCAGCGAGTATCAGAAGTAAATCCTCAAATTGATTTCGTAAACCATATGCAATATTCTTCAACGCTTCCGCATTCGGTACAGACACTTTTTCAAGTATTAAGCTGTATCCATTTTGCTTCACCACTTTCGTAGCCAATTTATCTTTCAATACATTGGCTTGCTCTTGTTGGAAAAATTCTACTTTCTTTTCGAGTGCATGCTTTTCTTCCAAAAGTGTTTTCGTGCTGGAAATAATATCATTCGGATTTTTTAACAATCCTCTCAATTGTTCAAGCAAAGTAAATTCATCACGAACGAAACGTTCAGCTTCTTCAGCAGTAACGGCTTCGATTCTTCGAACACCTGCAGCAACTGAACTCTCAGATGTAATCTTGAACAATCCA
The DNA here is from genome assembly GCA_039930485.1 of Chryseolinea sp. Taxonomy (GTDB): domain Bacteria; phylum Bacteroidota; class Bacteroidia; order Cytophagales; family Cyclobacteriaceae; genus Chryseolinea. The sequence continues at coordinate 3,812 of JBDTTT010000230.1, read as the reverse complement.
ATATTACCTGTCGCCTGAACATGTGTACCTCCACAAAGTTCGACAGAGAATTTTGGATCGAATGTAATGACGCGGACAAAGTCACCATATTTTTCACCGAATAGTGCCATTGCTCCGAATGATTTGGCCTGATCAATGGGCACGTTTCGTTTTTCGTCCAGCTTTATATTCTCACGAACTTTCTCATTTACAATATTTTCAACTTGCTGAATTTCATCGGCCGTCATTGCAGCAAAGTGAGAAAAGTCGAAGCGAAGAATTTTATCATTCACCAACGAGCCCTTCTGTTCAACATGTTTACCTAATACCTGGCGCAAGGCAGCATGAAGCAAATGTGTAGCTGAGTGATTGTCCATGCTGAGTTGACGCTTATGCTTATCTACATTCGCAATGAAAGCAGCAGAAAGATTCTCTGCCAGTTTATCAGCATAATGAACCGTTAAATCATTTTCCTTCTTCGTATCGATAATGAAAATCTTCTCATTTGCACTTTCGATGAAACCAGTGTCACCAACCTGTCCACCACTTTCTGCATAGAAAGGTGTTTGATTAAATACGAGTTGAAATAATTCTTTATTCTTTTGTTTGATCTTTCTGTACTTCGTGATTTTTATATCGGCTTCAAGATTATCGTAGCCGATGAATTCTGACTTCACATCTTCACCAATCAAAATCCAATCGCCAGTTTCTTTTGCAGCGGCTGCCTTCGATCTGGATTTTTGTTTTTCCATTTCGACTTTGAAGCCTTCTTCATCCACAGAGAAACCTCTCTCTCTAGCAATCAAGGATGTAAGATCAAGTGGAAATCCATAGGTATCGTACAATTCAAAAGCCACTTTCCCCTCAACTTCGCTCTTAAATCTCTCTAGTAAATTCCTAAACAACTTATAATCGTTCGAGTTTTGAGCACTTTTTAGTTTAATAACGATATCATCAGTTTGAAACATTCCATCGGGTGAACCCTTTGACTGATCATAATCTTCTAACAATGAGATGATACCATCAAAATCTTTTTCTTCAAGTTTTCCTTCTTCGGCTTTAAATTCATCATGAGTATTAAAGTAACTCTCGAGTGTACCAATGCCATTGTCTAATGTTCTCAAAAAAGAAGTCTCTTCTTCAAAGATCACTTTGCTTACATAATCTTTCTGCGATTCTAATTCTGTAAATACATCTTTCAATTGATTCGCTAAAACAGGAACCAACTTATAAATGAAAGGATCTTTGAAGTTTAAGAATGTAAATCCGTAACGAACCGCTCTTCTCAAAATTCTTCTGATCACGTAACCTGATCCTGTGTTCGAAGGTAATTGACCATCTGCTATAGCAAATGAAACGGCACGAACGTGATCGGCAATAACGCGCATCGCGATGTCTGTCTTCTCTTCCTGTTTGTATTTTATTCCAGCTGCATCGCCAATAAAATTGATGAGGGGAGAAAATACATCCGTATCATAATTCGAAGTCTTCTTTTGGATGGCCATGCAAAGACGCTCGAAGCCCATTCCTGTGTCAACATGTTGAGCTGGAAGTTTCTCCAACGATCCATCTGCCTTGCGATTGAATTCCATGAATACAAGATTCCAGATTTCAATTACTTGTGGGTGACTCATGTTCACCAATTCTTTTCCGGGAAGTTTCTTCACTTCTTCATCCGAACGAAGGTCAACATGGATTTCTGAACACGGGCCACACGGACCTTGCTCACCCATCTCCCAGAAATTATCTTTTTTATTTCCACGAAGAATCCGATCCTCCGAGATAAACGCTTTCCAATAATCGTATGCTTCCTGATCGAACGATAAGTTTTCTTTTTTATCGCCTTCGAACACCGTTACATATAAGCGATCTTTCGGAAGTTTGTATTCTTCAGTCAATAATTCCCATGCCCAGGCAATGGCCTCCTTCTTAAAATAATCACCAAAGCTCCAATTGCCCAACATCTCAAACATGGTGTGGTGATAGGTGTCGATACCTACTTCTTCCAGGTCATTGTGTTTCCCACTTACGCGAAGACACTTTTGGGTATCGGCTATTCGATTTGATTTGGGTGTGGCGTTGCCTAAAAAGCAGTCCTTAAACTGAACCATCCCTGAGTTGGTGAATAATAATGTAGGATCGTTTTTCAGCACAAGAGGTGCTGAAGGGACGATGGTGTGCTCTTTTTCCTTAAAAAACTCCAAAAACTTCTGTCTGATCAAACTCGAATTCATTATGATACTAGTGGTTTAGCTTTCTACTTAGCGATTTTTACTATATTGGCTCGTTAAAATTTCGCGCAAGCCACAAAATTAACCGCAGATGACCGAGAATACGCAGATGGAGAGGATTTTTTTACAGCTTGCTTCAATTACTAACCAATCCATCGCTGCGTTGTAGATGTCAAAGGTCAATTACCATTACAATCCCAAGACGTGTAAATACGAACCCGCCAAGTTGAGTTGGCAGGATGTATTGGCTTATGGATTTGGACTGGCCTTTACAGCCTCTCTTTTTCTAATAGCTTTTATCGCAATACATGATCGGTTCATTGAAACGGAGACCGAAATTGCACTGAGAGAAGAGAACAAAATCGTCAAAAAGAACAAACCTGTTCTCGAACAAGAACTTCAGGAGATTGAAGCATCGCTGATCAGTCTGAAAGAACAGGACAATACATTGCATACCAAGTTCTTCAACACCATTCCAGCAATAGAAAATAGTAATAAGCCTACCTTATCAAAAGAGCAGGTTTTACTGGCCGATGCTTCGGGATTTGAATCAATGCTGGAAGTATTGCAAACCAAATCAAATCGGCTCGCGGAAACTTCATTGAGAACAAAATCATTTTCCGATGAAGCTGAAATCACCAGAGAATACAAAGGATTGATCAAATCCATTCCATCCTTCTCACCGCTTCAGGAACCAGTTAAGAGAATCGTTTCTGGTTTTGGACAACGGATTAACCCATTCCACAAAGGTACTTATCACCATGAAGGTTTGGATTTTGCCGCACCGCGCGGAACAGAAATTTTCGCTGCTGCGGATGGTAAAGTAATTGAAGTAAGCAGAGCATCAGTAGAAGCAGGTTATGGCAATTACGTTGAAATTGATCATGGAAATGGATTCGTAACTCGCTATTCGCACATAGAAGACATCAATGTGAAGCAAGGACAAAGAATTTCGAAAGGGATTGTCATTGGAACTGTCGGCAACAGTGGCGGATCAATAGCTCCTCATTTACATTATGAAATTGTGCGCGATGGAAAACAAGTAGACCCTGCGCCCTATTTATTAGAAGGAATATCGACATCAGAACATAGTCAGTTGCTCGCTCTCAGTAAAAAACAAAACCAATCGCTTGATTGATGGGGAAGATTAACTATCGATATAACCCCACAACCTGCAAGTACGAACCTTGGTACGCAAAAGGCAAAGTTCTGAGAAATCGCGTTTTGATTTTTTTATCCATTTCATTTGTATTGGCACTATGTTGCTTTGGATTTTATCGGAGTTACTTTCAGTCGTTTGATGAATTTGTGTTAACTGAGAAGAATAATACCTTAAAAGTAGAGTGGCAATTTCTAACCGATCGCGTTGCAAAAGCAAATGCAGAGTTAAGTCACCTGATTGATAAGGACGACAATAACTATCGCGTCATTTTAGATACCAATCCGCTTTCACCTGAAGTAAGACAAGCCGGTGTCGGAGGTAGTTTGAAATTTAACAAAGAAGAAATTCAAAACAGCGCATTGGTTTTAGAAGGATATACCAAACTTGAGAATCTGAAACATGAACTTTCTGTTGAAGTTCAATCCTTTGAAGAACTCAAC
>JBDTTT010000229.1:0-4465 GCA_039930485.1 Chryseolinea sp. | reverse complement strand
AATCACTTCCCAATCTTCTCATATGAAGTAATAATACCTTTAATAAGAGAAGAACTAAACCCACGGTGCTCCATTTCATTTAAGCCGGCAATAGTGCAACCCTTTGGTGTTGTTACTTTATCAATCTCTTCTTCCGGATGGCGATTACCCTTCAATAATAATTCGGCAGCGCCATTCACGGTTTGCGCTGCAATCAGACTTGCAGTCTTCGCATCGAAACCAATTTCAATTCCGCCTTGTGTTGCTGCACGAATGAAACGAAGTGCATAGGCAATGCCACACGCACCCAGCACAGTCGCAGCATCCATTAATTTTTCATCGATGGTTACGGTGATGCCAAGTTGATCAAATAATTCTGTCACATAATTAATCTGCGCAGGTGTTGCACCACTATGACAAATACAGGTTACAGATTCTTGTATCGCGATAGCAGTATTCGGCATCGCGCGGAAAATGGGTACGCCATGATCTATAATGGCTGCGAGGTCTTTCACTGAAACACCTGTCACCACACTAATAACGATGTGTTTTGATGCATCGAAGTTTTCTTTCAGTCCTTCTAATACTTCCTTTACATTATAGGGCTTCAGCGCTACAATGATGACATTGCTGTTCTGAATTGCTTCTTTGTTATTGCTCGTAGTATTTACACCTACTGCTTTTAAATGTTGAAGAGCCTCCACATTTCTACGCGTGATAGTAATGTGCTGTGGTAAAACAAACTTACTCTTGATCAATCCTTCGGCAATAGCTGCACCTAAATTTCCGCCACCGATAATGGCAATCTTTGAATTCTTCATGTACTTCCTTTTTTTTTATTCCCTTACCGGGATGATCATTTATTATTTTTCTATAACTCGCTCTGTATATTCTTCTCACAAATGGCTACTGCAATTTTTGAATCGGCTGTTCCGTAATAGAGAAACCATTTGCCTTTAAAGAAAACCAATCCTTCGGAGAAAGTAACTTTGTTAACCAAACCTGCAAGCTCATAATCTTTCTCAGGATTGATAAACGGCACATTGAGTTGGTACAACATTTTTGATGGATCGCTCTTGTCCATCAGAGCTTGTCCACCACTATACATCTCAATTCCCTCTCCTGATGTTTTCTTGCGCGCTCCATTGTAGATAACTAAAATTCCATGATTTGTTAAAATAGGAGGAGGCCCTGCTTCTACTAATCCATTATCAAATAAAGAACTTTCAGTTCGTTTGTGAATGACCATTAAAGGTTGACCTTTTTCATCTTCTAACATTTTCCAATGGATTAAGTCATCCGAATTGGCAAGCATGATTCCTTCGCCATAATACATCCAATACTTATTGTTGATTTTAACAGCGATTAATTTTCCGTTTTTCTTTTCACAAACAATTGCTCCTGATTTTGACCAGGAATCTTTGTACTTGTCATCGCCAAATACAAGACCATGCTTTTGCCAATGAAGAAGATCTTTTGATGATGCAATGCAAAGTCGCGCTATCTCTCCATCATATGCTGTGTATGTCATGATGTAGGTCCCTGTTGAATCTTCTACAATGCGAGGATCTTCACATCCTCCCATCCACTCGTATTTTTTCATGAAGTCTTCATCCGGATAAAGTACAGGTTGGGGCAAGCGTGTAAAATGAATTCCATCAATGCTCTCGGCTAATCCCAAACGTGAAGTTCCGGTTATCGCTTTCACTGTGTCTTCTGCACGATACACCAAATAAACTTTATCATCTCGTACAATGGCCGAAGGATTATAAACATCATGTGCTTCCCAATGAACATCGTGTTTCCATATTGGACACTTGAAAACGGAGTTAGCATTTGATGTTAAAATGGGATTTACAGAATCTACCTTAACAAAAGGAAACAATGCCCAATCAGTACTGTCAATAGCTTGGCTTGTTGATTCACCAGATTCATTCTTTGTGAGCGTACACGATACTATCGAAACTGCCATGCAAAGAGTGACAAGAGATTTTATAAGCATGGATTTTGGTTGAATCATCATTGTAAAAATACAGTATTTGAGTTCAATGTTGTTTACTTATCGCTCTGAGTAAAAGATATTCTTGAACTTCGAAAATACTTTTCCGTACTTCACGCATAGGAGCCAATATCATTAAAAACACAATGGAATTACTTTTCAAACCATGGCCATGGTATGTTGCAGGGCCTGTTATCGGACTTACTGTTCCAGCCTTACTGTTGTTAGGCAACAAACGATTCGGTATATCTTCTACCCTTCGACAAATTTGCGCGGCATGCGTTCCAGCAAACATTTCATTTTTGAAATACGATTGGAAAGCGGATCAGTGGAATCTCTTTTTTGTTGCAGGAGTTTTAATAGGCGGTTTTTTAGGAGGATATGTATTGGCTAATCCAAATCCGGTTGATGTATCGAATGCAACATTGGAATTATTTTCTTCCTATGGACTGCAAGAGATGAACGGACTTTTGCCCGAAGAACTTTTTAATTGGAATGAACTGGCAACGATCAAAGGATTTATACTGATGATCGTAGGAGGATTCATGGTAGGTTTCGGTACGCGCGTGGCTGTACATCAGGTCATGGTATTTTTGGATTATCTGCTTTGCAGTGGCCATCCCTTCTTGCTACCATTTCATTTTTTATTGGTGGAATTTTGATCAGTCATTTTATTCTTCCTTACATCTTAGCACTTTGATATCATGAAGAACATAAAATATTTAATCGTTGGAGTTGTTTTTGGATTTGCGCTCACAAAAGGTGAAGCCATATCCTGGTATCGCATGCAGGAAATGTTTTACTTCCAGGGCTTTCATATGTATGGAATCTTTATGACCGCTGTGACGGTTGGTGCGCTAAGTATTTGGCTCATTCGAAAATTTGGAATCAGAACAATGGAGGGAGAGCATGTTGGAGAAATAACAAAACCATATCATCATGGAGTAATTTTTGGCGGATTGATTTTTGGATTTGGATGGGCGCTTACAGGCGCATGCCCGGGACCGTTGTATGCACAGATTGGTGCTGGTTATTTAGTCACCATTATTACCTTTCTATCGGCTTTATTAGGTACGTGGGTATTTGCTTTACTGAAGCCTTACTTACCGGATTAATTTGATTGATGACTATTTCATCTCTCCTTCTAATTCTTTCAAATTGTTCTTGAGTAGGTCTAGCCATTTGAAATATGTTTTCTTGTAGTAAAAGTGATTGCCAATCAACGTAATGACAGTCAGCATGGCACACGCTATCACCTCTGTTTTTAAGGGGAAGCTTCTGTGGAGAAATGCTTCTGATCCGATGTTGACCACTACATAAAACATCAAGGGCAATAGAAAAACGTAAAGGAGTGTCGATAAAATGTACCACCGATTAAATCTTCTGATCGCTTTTTCAATGGCATTGCGAATAGAATTCGAATCAACGATATCGAAAATCTTTACCTTTTCATAATACACCCACAAAACGCCAATCGCATAAAAGGCAAGCACACCAAAAACCGGAAGCGCATTCTCAAGGTTCTGAAATTTATCAGGAAAGAGGATGAAGAAACTGATGTTGGCAGCAAGCATGATAAAAAGAAGAATCATAACGTTTCGGGTAAACTTCCACCAGTAAATAGTATTTTCATTCAGCTTGTTAACAGTGTTTGATATTTTCATGGTAATCATATTTACAGAGTCAGAGGGCGGTTTTTCCTTGCGTTCATCTTCAAGGTATTTGTTCCAGGTTGTTTTAAAGTCATCAAGCTTCATAGTTCAACACGTTTACGGTATTCTTTAGCTTCGTTTTTATTTGATTGATTTTAAAACCAATGTTTGATTCAGTCATACCCATTACTTCCGCCATCTCGCGATAGTTATGATCTTCCATGTATAGCACCATGATCGCTTTCTCTACACTGGAAAGTTTTTCAATGGCCTTTATCATTAAGGTGAATTTTTCATCTTTCGGATCGTTGATCGTATTGGGTATTTGCAGTACATCTTTATCTATAGTTTGTTGTTCCGGTCTTTTCTTTTCATTTCGAAGTCGCGTTATGGCAGTGTTCAATGCCACACGATACATCCATGTGGAAACTTTCGAATCTCTTTTAAAAGATGGAAAGGACTTCCACAATTGAAGTAATATGTCCTGAAACAAATCTTGCTCGTCATCACGTGAACGACAATACATTTTGCATACTTTGAAAATGATGCGTTCATGTTCACTGATGCAAGCGATAAATTCTTCCTTCAAGTTGTTGGTTTTCTTATTAGTCGTGAAAATGTAAAGAAACTTAGAGCGTTAAGTTAAATTTTTTTTGGACTGGGTTTTTATTTGATATAGGGTTGCAGATTACCCAATATCATTGACTGTGAATTTAAAATTTATCCAACCGATTAAGTACGCCCCCTATTTCCACTTTCAGAGATTATGTGCGAAAGGGAAATTGCATTTTATAGATATATGGTAGGCGCACATTTAAAAAACATAAATCACAGA
>JBDTTT010000228.1:0-4487 GCA_039930485.1 Chryseolinea sp. | reverse complement strand
CAGTTCATTTAAAATTTGACCGAATTTCCGGCATTTTAGAGTTCGAAAGATATTGGATGGTTTCCTTCCTTTCGACAGCCACATCAATGTAGGACGCACTTGCAACATACATTCAATGCCTGATATCTCTGATACCAGTATTGATTAGATTTGTTTTGTAATCTGGCGCTGTTTGAACCGTGAACGTGAAAAAGAGATTTACATTATCAATAGTATTGTTGTGCATTTCAATGCTTGCTGTTGCGCAAGATGGTTACGTGGCTACACTTATCCGACAGTTAAACGAGCCCTTACACGACACGGTAAAGGTTAATTTGTACTACCGTATCTCACGCTATTATTGGAATAAAAATACCGACAGTGTATTGTTAATGGCCCGGCATGGGATTGAGCTTGCAGACTCCATTCAATTTAAAAAGGGCAAAGCACTTAATTGCCTTTCGATGGGAGTTGCCTTAGCCGCTAAGGGTAATTATCCGGAAGCGCTGACATATGAACTGGAGTCACTCCGAATCAGCGAAGCGTTAAAAATGGATGGGCTTACTGGAAATGTTTACTCCAATATTGCAGGTATTTATTTGAACAATGGTAATATTAGTAAGGCGATTGAGTATTACAATAAGGCACTGTCCATTTCCAAAAGGTATGGTGAAGTAGCTACCTGCCCTATACTAATAAATTTAGGCGACCTTCACACGCAAACGAAAGAGTATGGAATAGCAATGGAGTATGCGGTTAGGGCCTTGCAAATTAGTCGCAGTCAGACTGACTCATCCAATATTGCCATACTACTCTTTAACATCAGCGAGATTTATAAGAAGACCAATCGAACAGACAGTGCGCGATTGTACTTACAGCAATCAGCAGTTATCTCTGCCCGGATATACGATTACGCGGGAGTTTCCTTTTGTTTAAATTCTATAGCGGAGATGATGGCGAGCGAAGGCAACTATCGGGAAGGCATTGCGCAAGCCAGAAAAAGTTTGATGAACCTCGAGCGGGTAAAGGATCAGGAATTGTTGATGGAAGCTTACCACATACTATATCGATGCTATTCCGGCCTTGGAGAATTCGAAAAGGCGCTGAGCTTTCGAAATCAGGAAATTACTTTACGGGACAATATATATAATATTGAAAAGGAACGAGAAGCAAACAACCTCGTCAATCAATATAATTTAGATCGTAAAGAACTTCAAATTCAACTGCTTGAGCAAAATAAAGCATTGCAGCAAAAAGAGATAGCGAGGGTCTCGTTAATCAATACGGTATATGGTGTCGGAGCCTTTCTTTTTGCTTTGTTGGCCGGATATTTTATTGTGAGCACCATTCGCTGGAAGAATTACAATCGCCTTATCAAGGAAAGAAATTCAGTGATCCAGGAACAGAAGGCAACGATCATCAGGCAAAAAATCCATTTGGAACGACTGAATTCAGTAAAGGATAAGATCATTTCAATTATCAGCCACGATTTCAGAAGTCCATTACACACGCTGCACGGTTTTTTGCAATTGTTCAAAAAAAATTCACTTAGCAAACAAGAAATTACACATGCAACTGATCGGATCGATAAGAGCCTTCAGCTTACACTTGATATGATTGAGAATTTACTCACCTGGGGTAACACTCAAATGAGTGGTCAGTTGTTGACACCGATCCCATTTGATATTGGCAAACTTGTTCAAGAGACCGTGCAACTTGTTCACCTTCAGGCAGAAAATAAGAAAATAACTATTGTTAATAACGTTACAAGTCCCACACTTGTATTTGCAGATAAGGACACGTTGAATATTGTATTGCGTAATCTGATTTCGAATGCTATCAAATTCTCAAAGCGGAATGATTGCATTTCTATTTTAGCGCAAGAGGATGAATGTCAAACAACGGTTTCTATAAAGGACACAGGGGTTGGCATTTCGCCTAAACAACAGAAATCACTTTTTAATGAGACGTTGAATATTAGTACTGCCGGTACAGCAAATGAAAAAGGAACGGGACTTGGATTGTCTTTGTGTCAGGAATTGGTTCAGCAAAATAGAGGTAAAATTTGGGTTGAAAGTACACTGGGCCAAGGAAGTACTTTTTTCTTCACGCTTCCGCATCACGATGCTAAAGTATGATGTATAGATAAAGGTTTAAAAAAGAAAGACCGGGAAATTCCCGGCCTTCGCATTCTATCCCTTGAACTACAGGACTGAATCTTTCAAGAAAATAAAAGAGTCAGCATCACGCTGACTTGGTACGCTAATACTGAAGATGGCATTCTTACCGCATACGAAGCCATGAACCTAAATTTAGATAACACAGATTTGGTGGTTCTCTCTGCCTGTGAAATAGGGTTGGGAGAATTACACAATGGCGAAGGAGTTTATGGTCTTCAACGCGCCTTCAAAGTAGCTGGAGCTAAGACCATTATCATGAGTTTGTGGAAGGTGAGTGATGAGGCCGCACAAGAATTGATGACAACATTTTATGAGAACTGGTTCGCGACACAAGACAAGCAAGTAGCATTCATCATGGCGCAACAAAAGCTGATGAAAAATATAAATCTCCCTATTACTGGGGTGCATTTGTAATGATTGGAGATTGATCAATCAAACCAATCAACTTATTATTAAATCAGCGCCTTTCCGGGAAATTACAAAATGAACGAGATAGGAATCGAACTAAATTGTTTGAAATCAACTTGATTTTAAGGTTCTTTTAAAGTAGCCCCAACCATCCAAATGTCGAACCAGATTTAATTAGAGATTGTCGAATTCTACATAATCTGGTAGAAATACTGAACGTTCAAAAACTATAATACCTGAAATTAAGGGAAACAGGTTGTCGACAAACTCAGTTCTTCGGTTACAGTATTTCAGATAATAAGAATGCTTCCATACGTCAGTAACGAGAACTGGTATAACATTGGCGAGAATTTCCTTGAACCATCCATGGACAGGAGAAACTTCCTCTGCATTATACATACAAAGCAACCTCCCAATTACTAATTTCAGCAATCGAAAGGGCAATGCAAAACACTCATCATTAATGATTACATTTAGAATCAATGGCTACACACAAAAAAAATAAGACCCAACCGCCTGCCACCGTACAGAACTTCCCCATTGTAGGCATTGGCGCGAGTGCAGGTGGGCTTGATGCCTTCAAGCGATTGCTAGCAGCGATACCGGAAAGGTCAGGAATGGCGTATGTGCTGGTGCAGCATCTTGACCCTTCGCATGAAAGTATTTTACCGGAGATTCTACAACGGGTAACAAAAATTCCGGTGCATGAAATCACCGAAGACATTCATCTTGCGCCCAACCATATCTATGTAATTCCTTCCAACAAAATGCTTGTCTCAACAGATGGTGTGCTCCAGCTCACTGACCGCGCAAGAAAAGTCAACCTTTCTATTGATGTTTTTTTTACGTCGCTTGCTGATGTGCACAAAGAGTTTGCAGTAGGTGTTGTGCTATCAGGCACAGGCACCGATGGCACACTTGGATTAAAAGCAATCAAAGAACAAGGAGGCATTAGCATTGCTCAGGACTCACAGTCTGCTGCTTACGACAACATGCCGCAAAGCGCGGTGAATGCAGGAGTCGTTGATTTTATTTTAGCTCCCGAAAAAATTCCCGCGCAGCTTTTACAAATCAACAGCGCATACAAAACAAATCATTTTTATAAAGACGAAGAAGAACTCCCAAAAGACGATGAAGATATTTTCAAACAAATTCTTTTGTTGCTTCGCCACCGAAGTGGAGTTGATTTTACGTACTACAAGCAACCAACTTTTCACAGGCGCATAGCGCGGAGAATTGCCCTTGTAAAAAAGAAAGACCTTGCCGACTACTTAAATTTTTTGCGTACCGATAAAGCTGAACAAGATGCACTCTTTCAGGATGTGCTCATTCCCGTCACTTCTTTTTTCCGCGATCCGAAAACTTTCCAGACATTAACTGAAACTGTTTTTCCTACACTGTTTAAAAATAACCCACCGTATGAACCCATTCGCGTTTGGATTGCAGGATGTTCTACAGGCGAGGAAGCATTTTCAATAGCCATCTGCCTACACGAATTTCTAGGAGAGAAATTGTCCAATACAAAAATTCAAATCTTCGCTTCCGATATTTCAGAGAAAGCAATTAAGAAAGCGCGAGCAGCAATTTACTCCAAAACTGATGTAGAAAACCTTTCTGCAACGCAACTGAAAAATTATTTCAGAAAAAATGGCGGTGATTACGAGGTGAACAAGATCATTCGTGAGATGTGTGTGTTTGCTCCGCACAATTTTTTGAAAGACCCGCCATTTGCAAAAATGGATTTAATCACTTGCCGCAATGTGCTCATCTACATGGATACTTTTTTGCAAAAGAAAGCATTCACCACGTTTCATTATGCGCTCAAAGAAAACGGTTTTCTTCTCCTCGGAAAATCTGAAACCCCAGGCGCATCATCCGATTTGTTCACTCAAGTTTCCAAGCACGATAAAATTTATTCAC
>JBDTTT010000227.1:0-4500 GCA_039930485.1 Chryseolinea sp. | reverse complement strand
TCCATAGCTTGCTTCACTAATGCCTTCATACGTTCAAGTTCTTCAGTCGATGGTGCCCGATTGGCATAACCCAACGCATGAACTCTGACTGTGATCGCACTAACAAACGAAGCTACATTCGGGCTTACTCCTTTTCGCTCTAACGATTCTAAATATTCACCCAATGTTGTCCAATCAATTTTATACTCCCAATCCGGATCGTGCTTCATCATATCAGCTTCGTCTTTCTTCATACGCTCACTCATTGGCCCCATCGACATTTCGCCAAATACTTCCAAGGTTACACCTTGACGAATATCACTCTCTGAGTTACCATCGAATAACAATGAGGTTTCGGCATGACTAAGCATGTTGATAAATCCGGGCGCTACTGCCTGGCCTTTTGCATCAATTTCTTTTTTACCTACGGCCTTTGTCAAATCACCTACATATGCAACTGTGTCTGAGTTAATTCCGACATCGGAAATTATGCCTGGCTTACCTGATCCATCGTATACAGTTCCGCCCCGTATTACCACATCGAATTCTTGCTTTTTACATGAGACTAATGAAACAAGAGCGGAAAGAAATAAAATGAAAGGTTTCATAGACATTTAATTAAGAAATGAATGTATTGAAATAATAAGGAGCGGTCAATTGAATTGGCAGAAACATAGTCAGGCCTATAAAAAATATTTTATGGCCGCATAGGGGTAAATCGTTTTGGGGTTGTCCTACCTCCAAAAAAAGAATACTATGAAAAAGAACATGATGTTAACGATGATGATCCTGCTGGCATCCATTGCCTCACAGGCTCAGGAAATTCAAACGGTTTTTAAACCCGGCAAATCAGGAGGTTATGGTGCCATAACCAATTCATTTACTACTATTAATGGGAGGTATGCAAACATGGTTGGGCTCTATGGTGGTTGGTATGTAAATAAAAAGTTTTTAATTGGTGCAGGAGCTTCGGCTGTTACAAACGATTTACCTGTATTACCAGCAAACAGTACTATTCCAGGAGTAAACATGAGCTATGCTTATGGCCAATTTGGATTGGTTACTGAATATGTGGTTGCATCGGACAAGTTGTTTCACGTTGGCTTTCATCTCTTTACAGGTGCTGGTTTTACAGCTCAATACCAACGTTCGAATTGGGATAATGATTATGATCCTGACCAGTCGAATTTGGATGAAAACTTTTTTACAGTTGTTGAACCGGGTGTTCAGGTTGAACTCAATCTGTTGAAGTGGATGCGCTTCAGTCCAGGAGTTTCATATCGTGCTACCTTTGGTAGCGATGCGGTAGGTTTAAGTGATAATGACCTTTCGAATTTATCGTATAATCTTACCCTTAAGTTTGGCAAGTTTTAAGAAATACTTTTCAGAAAAAAAACACTTGCCTTATACCAAGGCAAGTGTGTTAAAGTGATTATCCATTGCGAGGTTGATTACCTTCTCGTTCAAAGACTTTTGGTTAAAAGAAATATTTCAATCTTATTTCTTCACAATCTTGAGCACAGCAGTTTTGCCACTCACTGTTACATTCATTAGATATAATCCACCGTGATAGTTCGTCATATTAAAAGTAACAAGGTCAGAACCAGCATGAATGGTTTCCAATAAGCGTCCTTGAAGATCGTGGAGTTGCATTGCTGTTATTACACTGTTAGCCTTTATACTAACCGTATTTTCTACCGGGTTAGGATAAACTTGTAAGCTCTCTGCAACGCTCTCTTCTATGCCTGTTACATTCGTGAATATTGGATCAGTTGACGCAACCCAATTCGTTCCAATATTATTATCAAGATCAACATCTGTCAATTGTATGTAACTACCGTTGCCTTCAGCATTTGGCCAGGGGGCTAGGTTCGAATACGACACTTCATCAATCACGTTGCCGAACCCATCGACCAGCATTAGTTTTTGCCCTGTGTTATTAAGACTGCGGGTAAATTCACCGAAAGGAGAGAAGGTGTATTTCTGAATAAATGTTTCTCTATGATTCGCCAATTGCAAAACACCTTGTGGCGGACAAACAGATCCGACAGGAAACTGATACACAAAACCAGTTCCACCAAAATACATTCCTGTTAAATTGATTGACTCATTCCCATTGTTCGTAATTTCAATAAACTCCTGATCATTACTGTCTGGAAATTCCCCTGTTATGTTGGGATGATACATGATCCTGGTGATGACCAGGGGAGGTGTTTGTACATTGTTACATGCTGAGAATGATCCAAGATTATTGGTCATCCACGTAATTCGAGTTTCTAAGAAACTCTTGATGTTTGCTATTTCCAATTCATAATCATAGGGATGACTTTCAGGGTGGTCTTCTGGGATGGGAGGCCAACGAGTTATATTCCTCGCGGAAGCTTCACTTATGGTCGCAACGGTTTCATCAATGAATGTTTTAAGACTCACTAAATTGAGTGGTTGACCGTTTTGAATTAACTCATTCCATCTCTTGGCCATGTAACATTTATATACACCATTATCAAATAGATCTTTCCAGAACTTAGCCCCGATATTATCACCGTTAAAAAACTGCCATTGATACGTATTACTTCTATCGAGTCCCCATCTTAACAAATCATTTCCATAGGTAAGGTTAAAATCCCACAATGGCCCAGCGCGCAGTTTACCATTCTTATCCTTGTGGAAATAGGTACTGAACTGATATCCATCGACATTGGCGGATAGTTCATTGAGGATCATGAAATTAAGAAACGAAGGAATATCAATTACCGAAGGATAACCTTGCGAAACAGAAGTGTTTCCAGAACTTGCTGTGGTGCTAAGCTTATCGAATTGAGATTTAATGTATTGCGATTGCTGGTTGGTGATGTCTTTGGGCTTCGGAAATTCATGGATAAAATTCACATCATCAAAACCAGTGTAGCTCGAGACCGTCCACGCAGGCACGTCATCACCGGCAATTTTATCTGCCTTTGTAATGTAGCCACCGGAAAGATCAGGCAATGCGTTATCGGTTAGTCCAATTTTGTTGATATCAACACGATCATTATCAACTTTTATTTTTTCCTGTAGTATGTAAAGCCCTCTATAATCACCATTGATAACCACCTCACAATAAACTGTTCGTGGAGCATACTCTCCTATCTTCCTGGACAAGTTGTAACTGATATAATCACGAATCATCGAATCATCAAACGCTAATCCGTTTAAAATCCAATCGTTCTCTTCCGGCATATTCAGTAGGCTCACATTGTTATTGGTAACATTATCTGCAAGCAAGGTGGTAAGGCTATATTGTTTTTTCTCCAATGCTGTTGAGCTCGATCCTCTGATTTCTATTCCGATTCGACCATTATAGTTTAGCGCTGAACTATTGTTTTGATCGGAAATGTAATTTCGTTGACCAACTCCTCTATAAATAATTTTCATCGTTCCCAATTTCTTGGGTTCGTCTTCTATAGACCCGTTACCGTCCATAGTAATGATTACAATTGGCAGATTGCTGTCTGTAAAAGTTTGTGCCTCAATTTCTAACCCAACTAGCAGCATCAGGCAAACGAGAATAAAGAATTTTTTCATTATGCTATTTAACAATTCCATTGTTTCTTACCTATCAATTCTTTATACCATCAATTCTATTCCTACTATCGATAAATTACCTTACCACTCAGTTTACCCGTTACTCTTCCCTTTACAAATACTTCCACACCATTTACATAAACATGTTCAATGCCTGTAGAGATTTTTTGTGGATTTGTAACGGTAGCTTCATCTTTCACAGTAAGTGGATCAAATAAAACTAAATCTGCGAAGTATCCAACCTTAATTCGTCCACGCTTGCTAATTCCAAGTTGATCGGCCGCTAAGGTTGTCATTTTATAAATGGCCTGATCTAGCAATAGCGTTTTTTCTTCACGCACATAATGACCAAGCACGCGAGTGAATGCACCATATCCACGCGGATGCCGGCCTGAACTTGTCCCATCAGAACAGATGTTGGTGTGAGACCATTGCATCAATTTCTTTACATCTTCTTCATCCATACTGGTAGCAACGATACTTCCTCCACAGTCCTCACTCTTCAATTCACACTCATCTAATCTGCGAATCAGTTCGATTAACATTTTCTCAGGTGATCGATTCTCAAGCTTTGCAATTTCTGCCAGGCTCTTTCCATTGAATTCAGGGTTGGGTTCATAGTAACTGAGAATAATTCCTTCAGCACTGGTCACCTCTTTCAAAATAAAAGCAGCTTCTTTTTCATCTTTAAAATTTCGATCAGGAAAGAGAACACGAATGGTGGATGACCAATACGTGTATGGATAAAGATCGGCTGTTATATCAACTCCTTCTTTTCGAGCTGCATTTAATAACTGCACGGTGCTGTCGGCTTTGCCCCAAAGTCCACGCATCGCCAATTTGAAATGACTGATTTGAACTGGCACTTTTGTCTCTCTTCCAATGGTTATAATTTCCTGAAGAGCATCCCAAAAATAACGATCCTCGCTTCGCAGGTGGCTAATGTAACGACCGTTG
>JBDTTT010000226.1:0-4613 GCA_039930485.1 Chryseolinea sp. | reverse complement strand
AACAGATGACATGTCCGTTTACTCAGAGGACAAGAACGGAAAGCCAATGTATAATTACATGTACGTTGATGTGCTGTTTGATTTTCTACATTCAATCGGCATGAAACCTTTTGTTGAATTAGGATTTATGCCTTCCGCGCTTGCCAGTGGAAGCAAGACAATATTCTGGTGGCGTGGCAATGTTACCCCACCAAAGGACTATGCAAAATGGGAAGCACTTGTTGAAAACCTGGTGCAGCATTTTACTGAACGCTATGGAAAAGAAGAGGTACAATCGTGGTACTTCGAAGTATGGAACGAACCGAATCTTGATGGTTTCTGGGCAGGGACACAAGAGGAGTATTTCAAATTATATAAGCACGCTGCCCGTGCAGTGAAAAGTGTAAATCAATCTTACCGCGTTGGAGGGCCAGGAACAGCAGGGGCCGCATGGGAAAGCGAGATGATCGATTTCTGTGTCAAAAATAATGTGCCTATTGATTTTGTGAGTACGCATGCTTACGGTGTGAAACAAGGGTTCCTCGATGAGTTCGGTAATTCCGGTACCGTATTGGATAAAAATCCAATGAGTGTTAGCGGTGATGTTCTCCAATCCCGAAAAGAAATTTCAGCTTCTGTCAGACCAAACCTTGAGCTACACTACACCGAGTGGAGCGCATCTTATACGCCTGCGGATCCAATCCACGACAGTTACCATGAGGCAGCCTACGTACTACAAAAAATGAAGCAAGTCGGTACAGCCGCCAACTCCATGTCCTATTGGGTATTCACCGATATATTTGAAGAGGCTGGGCCACGCTTTACTCCTTTCCATGGAGGCTTCGGAATGCTAACGACCCAAGGCATAAACAAGCCGGTGTTTTATGCATATCAATTCCTTAACCGTCTCGGGAATATTGAACTGGAGAACAAAGACGAGTCATCTATCATAACCAAAAACAACCGTGGTGACTTCCAGGCTTTACTCTGGGACTTTACGAACACGCACCCGGGAGATTCAGTGAACAACCAGAAGTATTACATCCGTGACTTACCTTCAAAATCAAAAGGGGTACTGACCTTACAAATTGCTAATGTACCTGAGGGAGACTATGCACTCGAGCTTTACAAAGTTGGATATAGAAGTAACGATGCGTACTCAACGTATTTGTCTATAGGGAAACCGTCACAACTCACAAGACAACAGGTAGACGAGATCAAAAAACAAAACGATGGTTCTCCTTCCCTCCAAGAAATTGTTCACGTAAGAGCCGGATCACCTTTCTCCCGCCAAGTTGACATTCGGGAAAACGATGTGGTCCTTCTGAAACTAGTGAAGCTCTAAAGAGTTCAAAAGAATCCCCTGAAGGATGTTAGAAGGTTGAAGCGAATGGTGGTGTGGCAGAGGGTAACACCAATGGTCTGCCATCATCGCTTTTTTGTTGCCAATCCTCATTTAACGAAGACAGATGAAAAAGAAAATATTGTTTGTAGATGACGACCCCGTCTTTCACTACATTAATGCTACTGTCATTAAGACCTTAATGATTGATTGCGAGGTGCAAATGGCATTCAATGGAAAGGATGCTTTAGACATTGTATCAGGAGATCAAAACAATCGCTTTGTTCCTGATTACATTTTTGTGGACACAAACCTGCCAGTCATGGATGGCTTCCAGTTCATCCAGTGTTTTCGCGCACTGCAAATTCCGGGAAAGGAGAACACGACAATCATCATTCTTACATCGTCCATTTGCAGCAGAGATCGTAGTCACGCAGTTGCGCTTGGAATTGAAAATTATGTTGTTAAACCGATCAAGGCCCTTGAACTATCGAGAATACTGCAATAATAACAAGAGGCAACTTAGCTCTTAGTTATTCAACCGAAGATTTAATTAAACTTCGAGTACAAAAAAGAATCAAATTGCAAGCAAAGCCGCAGTAATTTATGTTCAATTATAACCAATCATCACCAAGTCTGGTGCGATGATGTTGTATTCATTCCTAGTGTCATCTAAAATATCTCTTCAAGAGAAAAGAAAAAAATAAGGATCCTGTGAGAAAACTCACAGGATCCTTATGAGTAAACATTAAAATATGAATCCTGATTTTACACGTGCATTTGTTTGATCGGTGCAGTGATGCAATTTTTATGGTTAGTTCAAAGATATCTTATAAACTAACGCGATCTCATTCGGATTAGTCGTTGGTTTTACGATTTCAAGACGTTCTTCATTTTGCTTCCATTTAATTTTTTCCACACTTCCGAGAAGCGATATTGATTTAATTTTAGTACGCTTATTCAGATTCTTCACGATAACATTTTCTTCGGGCGTACCCATCACTGTAACATAAAGTATGTTGCCGTTCTGATTGAATCGAATATCCTTTGAAGTGATTTTTACCTTGCCTTCATTAAATCCTTGCGCATTCACCGGGTTGACTGCCTCTGCTGCTGGCCCTTCACCAAACACTTTCCATGGACGGGTATTAAAAATACTTTCACTATTCACATCCATCCAGGAAGCAATTCCTTCGAGAACTGAAATTTCTTTCTCATCGATACTGCCATCGCCACGCACAGGAATATTCAAGAGCAGATTTCCGTTTTTACTGACTATATCAACCAACAGATGAATTACATCTCGAGCGGATTTGTACTGATTGTTGTCGTAGATTGAATTTTTGTAATGCCATTCACCTATGCAGGTATCGGTTTGCCATGGCTTATCTTGTGTCTTATCCGGAGCCCCGCGTTCAACATCCCAAACCAAACATTCCTTTTGATCTTCGTTCAATACTTTACCAAAAAGAACTGCCTCCATCTTACCCTGATGATGGCTCATATTATTATTATAAAAATGTGCAGCAATCTTTAATCCTGCATCGCTCACAGGGTAAAGCGGAAGCACGGTATCATCAAAGTACAATAGGTCGGGTTGAAATTTGTTAATCACATCAATGGTACGGTTATAGAACTTATCACAATATTCCTGCGATGGACTCGTCACACTATTTCCCCACTCCCACTGACTATGGAGCGTATTTGTTTTTTCCCAGCCTTTGCTCAGTGGGTGATTTTGTGCATACAATTCCTGCGGATCAAGTCCTTCCCACCAATTACCTTTGCCATCAGCAGTGGTGAGTTTACCATCGTATGGAACCCCCGTCAATGGTCCTTCGGTGTCAGACTGCTGTGATGTTTCCAACCACGACCATGCATGCGATGCATGTACGCTTAGCCCGAAGGGGAGTTTATTATTTTTGGCCGCCTTTGCCCAACCTTCCAGGATATTTTTCTTAGGGCCGACATTCATTGTATTCCACGGCTGATACTTGCTATCCCACATGTCGAGATTATCATGGTGATTCGCCATGGCAAAAAAGTATTGAGCTCCAGCGCGTTTATAAAGAGCCACTAACTTTTCGGGATCCCATTTGTCCGCTTTCCAGCTTTTGATTACTTCCTTAAATCCTGCTTTCGATGGATGGCCGTAATTTTCCACATGCCATTTATATTGGGTGCTCCCTTGCTTATACATGAAGCGAGCATACCAGTCACCCTGCCCAGGCTGACACTGAGGACCCCAATGTGCCCATATTCCGAACTTGGCATTTCTAAACCACTCCGGCACTTCATACTGCTTAAGTGATTCCCAGGTGGGCTTGAATTTTCCCTCAGCAACAGGTTCCTTATCTATTCTCACTGGTACGGAAAAAGTTTCTTGTGCCAACAGCCGAAACTGACAAAGCACTAATAGGGTGATTACAATCTTAAATTTCATTTGTCTGTTCTATTTAATAAGTCTGTTTGTAAATTCTTTTTCTATTTTGCCCACGCCTCACCTTCAGGCGATCGTCTCCATTTGAAATAAGCTTCCAATACGTTGAGCGATTCAATACTTGGTACTTCTCCCATTTGTGGTGTCTGCTTAAAATACATTACTCTTGGATTAGCGTTGCTGAACGAAGTCCACGAAGGCACTCCCTTACCATTAGGATTGCCACTTTTGGCGAAGTTGGTCCAATAGGTACCCATCGCTTCAGCAATCTTTACATCAGATGTTGGCGTCTCTGGTTTTGAAATATCAAGATGCTGAAAAACATACGCTACTTCCTGTGCGTGTGGCGAACCGTTACCTGCCTGTGGTGAATCCTTTGGATAATCAGGATGCTGATCAAAATAATATAAATAGACTTTTGATTTTCCAGTCGTGGATTGAAGTTTTGCCCAACTCCAGGTATGCCAGCCGAATGCTGCATCGCGCGCAAGGTCTCGCGCTGTTTTAGGAATAGTATTCTCTCCGACAGGATAGGCCTTTAATAGATCATCGGAAAACTTACCATACCGTTGCTTCACTCCTGCAATGAACTCCTGGGGGTCTTTCGTTCTTGTAAAACTCAACCCTTCATCTGAATTGTATCCTACCAAGATTGGTGTGTCATTAAATTTTCCCGCTTCATAAAGTTTGTATTGATCATCAGGAATCACGTACCCATCTATAATTGGCCAGGCACTACCCATGCCCCATCCGCCTGGAAGCTTATCAGCCTCAATTTTACGCAGTTCTGCAATAGACGAAACACCTGCTTTTTTAGCAAAGTCAATGCCCTCACTTTCCGCATCCTTTAAA
>JBDTTT010000225.1:0-4822 GCA_039930485.1 Chryseolinea sp. | reverse complement strand
GCTTTTCGTTTTCCGAATTCGTTTATTCTCTCATCATACAACTCCATCAAGTCTCCCTCAATGTATTTCAACAACTTCGGATGGCAGAACCATTGGAAGAAGCGGAGGAGGAGACGTGGGGGATTTATATTTTCTTTTTTCAATTTTCTGATTCTTGGTTAAAGGTTACCGGTCTCCAGTTTCCGGTAACTGGAGACCGGTAACCGGTAACTACTCCGACTTCAAGTTGTTTATAGGGTTTACGAGTGCTGCGCGAATAGCTTGATAGCTT
This sequence comes from Chryseolinea sp., assembly GCA_039930485.1. GTDB lineage: Bacteria > Bacteroidota > Bacteroidia > Cytophagales > Cyclobacteriaceae > Chryseolinea. The sequence goes on along the minus strand of JBDTTT010000225.1, from coordinate 4,551 downwards.
ATTGTAAGCATAGCGATCAACAAGGCAACTCCGCCAGCCATTGCAAATATCCACCACGATAAATCAATTTTAAAGGCAAACTCCGTAAGCCACACATGCATAAAATATCCGGCTATCGGTGCTGCAATGCAAAACGATAGTATCACAAGTTTTATAAAATCTTGTGATAGCAAAGTGGCAATGTTGGTAACCGTTGCGCCTAATACTTTTCGAATGCCAAATTCTTTTGTTCGTTGTTCTGCAGAGAACATAACGAGCCCGAGTAAACCGAGACATGAAATAAGAATGGCTAGTACCGCAGAGACATTCGTTAATTTTGTAATAAGCTGCTCATTCGCGTAAAGCTTTGCGTATTCCTGATCCACAAATTGATAAGCAAACGGATAGTTAGGGTTGATGTCCTTACAAACCTGCTCAAGACTAGCCAGTGCTTCAATGGTTTTTCCGGGTTCAGTTCGAACCATGATTACGCCAAAGTATTCGTATTCTTTTACATCAATAATTACTGGAGTTATTTTTTCGTGCATCGAACCGGTATGATAATCTTTCAGCACACCAACAATGTGGCCCTTCTTTCCCCAGGCAGATATCCATTTACCAATGGGATCCTTGATGTTCATTTGCTTTACTGCTTCTTCATTGATTATAAAAGCATCTGCTGAGTCAGTGGCAAAGTCACGAGAGAATCCCCGGCCCTCAGAAAGTTTTAAATCCATTAGTTTTACAAAATCGAAACCAACAGATGCAGGTTTGAATCCAACCAACTGATTTTCTTCCTGACCTTCCCAATGAATTGGGTCCTCTGTAACAAAACCCATGGAATGTGGTGTCTCCGTACTACGATCAACTAATGCTATCCCTGGCATTGCTTCCGCTTGTGTCTTGAGGGAAGCATACTTAGCGTTAAGGTCTCCTTCTATTCTAAGATAAATCAGATTTTCACGATCATAACCAAGATTCATATTTTGCACATAACTGGTTTGCAACGACACAACAACCGTAGCAATGAGCAACATGATTGATAAAGAAAATTGAAAGACGGATAATCCCTTTCGGAAGAATGTACTCGCTCCGCTAAATCGCACGACTCCTTTCAACACACTTGCAGGACGGAGCGATGATAGAAAAAGGGCCGGATAACTTCCTGCAACAAAACCTGTGAATAATACAATCCCTATCAAGACTATCCAATACATGGGTTGATCAACAGGCAGTGTTATATGTTTTCCTGTAAACAAATTAAACAGAGGTGAAATCAGTTTCAATACAATCATTGACACGATAAATGCCAGAAAGGAAAGAAGGATTGATTCTCCTAAGAACTGATTGATCAGGTAAAATCGTGAAGAGCCAACTACTTTTCGGACCCCAACTTCTTTAGCGCGTCTAATGGAACGCGCTGTGGCGAGATTCATAAAATTAATGGCCGCAATCATAAGTATGAATATGGCTACCCAGCTGAAGATATGTACATATACAATTCGCCCTTTGGCAGGTTTGCCATTTTCAAAATTCGAATACAGATATCGCTCACCAAAACGTTGCAGGCCAACATCAATTGTACCATCAGGCAAGGTGAACCCGATTGATTTGAGGTGACGGTTAATGTTAGCCTCCGCAGCATGCACATCAGCATTATCCTTTAATAAAATGTAAGATCGGATATCGTCAGACGCAAAATCCAGCCTTTCCCTTTCTTGTGTTATCCAACTAATAAGGTAATCGAATTGCAAAGAACTTTGAGATGTAATATCTTCAAAGACTGCTGTAATAATCAAATCAATCTGGTTTTCGAATCGAATACTTTTACCAATGGCAGCCTCTGGAGTTTGAAAAAACATCAATGCCATTTTTCGTGAGATCGCTACACTGTTCAGATTAAGTAATGCTGTATTTCGATCACCGACTACTAGCGGATAGCTAAACATGGTAAGAAAGTTTTCATTGGCACGGGACCCTTCCAGCTTGAAAATCTTTTCACCCACTTGGAATGTTTCCGGATGACCCCATGGCAGGGCGTATGCTGATGCATAAAATGCCACGCTTTCAATTTCTGGAATATCCTTTTCAATGTGTTCTAATCGAAACATGCGTGATGTATCGGTATACTGCATAGGCGTAAAATAAAAGCCATCTGATTTTCCATTGTGATTAAAAGTTTGATAGACACCATAGATATTTTCACCTTTCGCATGGAAATTATCAATTGATTTTTCATCCGCTACCCATAGGAAAATCAGGAAACAGCAAATCATACCCATTGCCAAACCTGCAATGTTAATGGCAGCAAAAGCTTTATGTCTTTTTATGTTTCGGAAAGCAACAATTACATAATGTTTGAACATGTTCATAAGCACAAGGATTAAGATAGGTGAGTATTGGTTTCTATTTCTAATGATGCCTGGCCTAAAGAGCAACAACACATCAACAATAAACTTTAAATCTGCTTTTCGTTTTCCAAATTCTTTAACACGTTCATCATACAACTCCATCAAATCTCCTTCAATGTATTTTAACAACTTCGGATGGCAGTACCATCGAAAGAAGCGGTGAAAGAGACTTGGTGGTTTTTGCTTACTCATTGGTCTTCCTTGGAATATTACTCTGTACGTAAGCTCTTTACTGGATTAGCCAATGCGGCTTTAATGGCTTGAAAGCTTACTGTTAATAGTGTAATCAGAAGTGTTCCAATTGCAGCCCCAGCAAAAATCCACCAACTGATATCCGTTTTGTATTCATATTGTTGAATTCCTTTGAATAGAATGTAATATGAAATTGGTACTGCAATCACACATGAAACAATTACAAGTAAGACAAACTCTCGTGAAAGCATTTGCCACAGATTGGCGATAGAAGCTCCCAATACTTTTCGAATACCGATTTCTTTTGTGCGTTGCTCGGCCACAAATGAAGCGAGACCAAATAATCCAAGACAACTAATGACAACGGCAAGTGAAGCAAACACACCCGCTAATTTGCCAATGCGATCTTCTGTAGCAAATTTGGTTGCATATTCTTGATCAGCAAACTTGTAATCAAAAGGAATATCCGGAATAACGGAATTGAAAACATGTTCAATTTTAGGAAGAGCCTCGCTCACCGGAACACCCGGAGTAATCCGCACTAACATCCAACCCTTCCATCCCATAGTAAAATAGATCGTTGGTTTGATGGGCTGAAATGGAGATTCCATAATCATATCTTTGATGACACCGAGAACTCTAAAATCTTTATCAACATTCCACGGTCCGTTTTTCCAATGAACAATTTCTCCAACTGGATTTTTGAGTCCCATGAATTTTGCAGCGGCTTCGTTAATGACAAAACCGGCAGAGTCGCTTGCGATGTCTTTTGAAAAATCACGACCGTCAATGAATTGCCAGCCAACTGTTTTTCCGTATTCATGCGATACACTAATAGTTCCAAAGCCTTCTTCTGCTTTGGGATCTTTGTCTTTCCAGGTAAACCCTCCATTCTCCGAATATATCTGTGTCACTGTGCCACCAGACTCAGAGATGTACGAAACCACACCTGTGTTCTTAAGTTCAGTGTGAAGAACATCGGCTTTATCTGTAAACGCTGCAGACTTCTTACTGATCATCAGCAGACCTTCGCGGTCGTAACCTACCGGCCGGTCTTTAACGAACATCAACTGATTGTAGATGATACCTGTGCAAATGACGAGTATAACTGAAACCGTAAACTGAATCACTACCAACACTCTTCTGGGTGCTGAAGAAAATCGTCCCGCGCGAAATACTCCTTTCAAAACACTCACTGGATTGAAGGATGATAAATACAAAGCTGGATAACTTCCTGCAAGGAGTCCAGTGACCAATAGAAAGGTAAATGAACTCAACCAGAACCACTGTTGATTCAATGGCAAACTCATATCCTTATCCGATAACAGATTAAACCAAGGCAAAGAAAGTGTGACCAAAACAAGGGCAGCTATAAAGGCTAAAATGACAACCAAAAAGGATTCACTAAAGAATTGTCCAATCAGTTGTTTGCGGAGAGAGCCAATGGCTTTTCGGATACCAACTTCCTTCGCTCGCTTTTCTGAACGTGCAGTGCTCAAGTTCATAAAATTGATGCAAGCCAACAGCAATACAAACACACCAATCGAGCCAATGAATCCGACAAATTGCATTGGACCGCTTTGAAGAACTCCTTCTTTAAAATCTGCATGAAGATGCCAGTCGCGCATGGGCAGGAGAAGCACTTCGTAGTTATACTTCAGTTCATCCTTCATATAAGCAAGATCTTGTATCGCCTTTGTTTCTGCATTGATGATGTTTGCGTTTACACTCTCGAATGTTTTTTGAGGTTCTATCTGTACATAGATTTGCAAAAAGTGATTGTCCCAGCCTTGCTCTGTTATCCAAGGGCCATCCGTAATAAAAAATTCCCATGATCGAAAAAATTGAATGCCATAGAAAGTTGAGTTTTTAGGTAGGTCTTCATACACTCCTGTAACGGTTGCTTCCTTTTCATTGTTGATTTTCACAATCTGATTGATGGGATCTGCATCATCGAAAAGAGCTGTTG
>JBDTTT010000224.1:0-4849 GCA_039930485.1 Chryseolinea sp. | reverse complement strand
TGGCATCACCATAAATTCGCCCAATTCCAAATTCATATCGGGACGTAATTCAATGGTTTTGATCCATTCTATTTCGGCAATTTTTCCTATTGGGGATAATTGCATTTGATATTGACATTGTAGAGACGCGATGCATCGCGTCTCTACAATGTCAATATCACCAAAATGAAATTCCCTGTTTGCCGTACAGATGGTTATAAAATACATTCCTGCATTTCCATAATTCCAGGTTTGCAAACGGGATGATGATATACGGTATTTATTGTTAAACAATAATGACATCGGTGATTGATTAAAACGGGTGATCTAGTATTGTGCCATCATGAATTTCAGATTTATTTTCTAAAATTCAAAACCAACATTTTTAATCTTCGTGAGACTAAATCAAATCCGTTCCACACCAAGTCCAGGTTTGTCAGAACAATACATGTATCCATCTTTCAAAATAAATCCGCCCTTCACTACATCTTTTGCTAGATCAAGACTTCCATCAAGATCAATGTATTTTGTATTCGCGCAAGCATATGCGGCATGAAGAGCTGCGGTGATGCTCACAATACTCTCATCATTACATCCCCAGAAAAGGTCAACGCTTTCATGTAAGGCAACGTCAGCAATTTTTAAAGCCTGACTTACGCCACCGCATTTCATCAACTTGATGTTGAAGATGCCTGCCGCTTTCGGTGGTTTGATTAATTCGATGGCATCTTGAGGAGTAATGAGCGATTCATCTGCAGCAATGATAGCGCGCACTTCCTTCGGCAAGTTTTTCAGTTCATTTATTGACTTGGCCGGAAGTGGTTGTTCAATCAATTCAATATTTAAATCATAAGTTCTTCCATAAAACTGGATGGTCTGATCGGTAGTGTAGCCTTGGTTAGCATCGATGCGAATCACAATGCCACTTCCGAATTTTTCGCGAAGCTTAAACATGCGCTCGACATCTTCATCGAGGTCTTTGCCCAGTTTTACTTTTAATACTTTGAATCCATTCTTTATGTATTCAGCGGCTTCCTTTAATGTTTCGTCAACATTCTTTATACCAATGGTATTTGAAGTTGGAAGCTTTTTTATTTTCTGTCCTAAGAAGGAAACGAGAGGTACATCCAGATACTTACTGAATACATCATATAAGGCAATATCCAATGCAGCGCGAGCCGAAGGATTTTTTGGAAACTTCCTCCATACCTCAAAGGTCAGTTGATTTAATTCACGAATATCGCGACCAATTAGAAACTCGATGTTGTTTTCTTTCAGGGCGTCCAAACATTGAGTGAGGTTTTCACCTACAACATATTCGCTTGGGTTTGCAGCTCCGATTCCGGTTTGTCCGTTGTCGAGTGTGATTTCGACAAAGGCGTTTCGTACTTCATCAATCGTTTTGAAGGCAATGGTGTATGGCTTGGTGTTTCCAAGATCATCGCTCCATACTTTAATGTTTTTAATTTTTGTCATCGTCTTCGGATATTAATTTTAGAATTTCTTTTCTGGAAAAGACACGCGCACGTGTTATTGATTTTAATTAAGCTTTTGATTTTTTGATCATCGCTTCAAAGATTGGAACTAAACTATCTACGCTATCTTCTAGTGGAAGAATAGTTGGAATGTTCAATTCGTCTTGATATTTTTTTGCTGCACCACGGGCATCTTGCTCATTCATCTTTGAAGAGTTTATGGTGATGGCCACTGTTGGTGTTCCATACATTTTAATCAACGCCACTTCGTCTCTTAATTCTGGAAGGTAGGCCGGGTAGTATTCCATATCCTTATATTGCTTCCGCGCAGGATGGTGTTGTAATATCGCAGCATCAGCATCAGCAGAGACTAACCACTCAGCCCCTGCAGGACCACTCGGATTGCGCAAGGAAGATTGCCCTTCAATAAAAATAATATCAGGCTTCGCTTCGTGATAACAGGTAACAACAGCGTGTTCCATTTCGCCTGAAATAAAATCATTCAATGTCGAGTCAAACACAAAACCATATTTAGCGCCTTGCATCCATCCGGTTTGTCCGGTGTAAATCATTTCTGCTTTATAACCCGCCTTTCGCATGGCTTCTACTAAGAAACGGGTAGTAGTGCGTTTACCTAATGCGCAATCGGTTCCAAGCACGGCAATCTTTGGACACTTTGCCTCCTTTATTTTTCCCGACCAGAAATGAAGGTCTTTAAATTTCTTTGGTTTGCGTACATCTGTTATTGTTAAGCCTTTTTGTTTTGCCAGATCCGCTAGCTCAGGTATGTCGGCAATGTATTCGTGTAATCCATTTACCAAATTATAGCCGGCATCCAGTGCGGCTTTTAAAAGTGCACGCAGTGAATCTGGAATAACGCCACCCTTGGTTGCAACGCCTACAATACAATAGCTGGCTTTTTGATTCGATGATTTCTCAAATTCAGCAATCGATGCATAAACCGGAATGTTTCGGTTTTTACCGTCCAACACTTCACCGGCATCTTTGCCCGCGCTCTTGTCATCAATGATGCCGACAATGTTGTAGCGATCCGTACCGCGGATTAAACCATGTGCCGTTTTAGCATTGCTACTATTGAGATGTCCTCCGGTAATAATGATGGCATTACTTTTTTCCATACGATTAATTTAAAAGCGAAAATTTCGATTAATAAACTGAGCTTTCAAAAAAATAGTAGCGGGGATTATGGCTTATCGTAAGTAAGATTAAAAGCAGAAAGGTCAGGCGTATTTTTGCGTGGGCGTTTTACTTCATAATTGTAGATTGCTTTGCCAAGATTCTGCATAAACGGATAACCGATAGTATGATATTCAGAAACGTCATCGTTGTAGATCTCGTCTGTGTTTGTGTTGATCACAGCTGTAAGCATGAACTCAATATTATGCTCGGTATCGATAATGTAGGCGTTATCTAATACGTAGCCATAGGCATCGCCCACCTTGTTAAAAATCCGAATAGAAGAAGGTATCTTCTCACGACTGTCACCAAACATAAAAAACTTACAGAAGGCATCGTAATAATAAGCCGCATCACTTTTATAGGCCGGATATGAAGTTTCGGTCGGCAACTGCGACATATATTTCAAAACAAATTGACGATCTTCTTCTGTTATATTAAAGCGTTTGTTTGGTGCAACAGTCTCTGGAAAAAGAAGTGCACGCAATACATTTTGTTGCGTGGTGAGTGGATAGAAATTTTTATATGTAAAATCGAATGGTTTGTTAATGAGTACATCATTTTTAAAATGTGCCTTGCCTTTCAAGGAAATAGAATAAGGCAAAATTGAATCGGTATTTACCAACATGGGTTGTGGATAAATGATTAAATCATTCTGCACAAACCTAACTGCTTCCGTGTGTCTGTTTTGATCTGGACTTAACGGACGTTCCAATCGATGAAAGATTTTCATATAATATCCTTTCTGTTGCAGAATTTCGTTGATCGCTTTTTGTCCAAGAAATTCATAGAGACGATTATAAGCATCATTATCGCTTACCACTAAAATCTTTTTCACGTAATGCTCAACGGACGGAAATCCACTTTGCGATGTGGAATCTTTGTGAGCTGAAAACTGTCCGGCATAAAGGCTATCGTTGAGCATTGGAGTAAACTTATCCAGACCAGGAATCTGGAGATGGTTTAGTTTCTCCAGTGCCATTAGTGCGATAGGCAACTTTACAGTTGAGGCCGGATAAAAATAGCGCGTGGAATCAACATTAAAATAAAAGGACTTAAAAGTCGGTACATTGTTTGCGTCACGTTCTATCTGAGTATAAATAATCTGAACTTCCAGTTTATCTCTATTCAATAGGATCGAATCAAACTTTTCAGGGTGCAGTCGCATCAGATTTTCCAGGAAGTTTTCATTTTCTTTGATGGTCGGCTTACAGGATGTCAGCGTTATAACCGATAAGATGATAAATGTGTGTTTCATCATGTCGACAATTAAGCCGCTAAAATACCGTTTGCTTGTGATAGCCTCCTTAAATTTTGAGTAAATTTGTTTAAACCCGATTCCAATGAAAACGCTAATCCTTTTTTCTGCATTTTCCCTTTTTGTGATGGGTGTCAATGCACAATCTATTATTGGGAGCTGGCAATTGGTGAGACAGAGCAGTTGTGTAGAGGATGAATTGGGAGCTGGTGATGCTGATACTGAGGAATTGATTACCGATATGAAGGGTATGTCTGGCGCAACGCCCCAGGTACTTATTTTAAAAGATAAGAATGAAGGTGAAGAGAACACGAAGATAATCACCAAGAAGAAATCATATAACTCCAAATCGTTCCTTTATAAGTTTGATGGCGAATCCCTCTATTTCCTGGATAAGAAATCGCGTACGATTATTGAAAGTTTTACGGTGGAAAAATTAGCTGCTGATTCATTGATCATCTCCAACACATCGCGCGCCTGCGAAACACGGATTTTTGTGAGAATAAAATAGATTCTACTCACCATTCTAAAGTTTACCAGTTAAATCTTCTTTCCCTACCTTTGCCCCATGGTAGAGGCAAGTTCTAAGCGGGATATACGGAAATTGAAGCAGGATGAACTGAAAGAGTATTTCGTTCAGTTGGGTGAGAAGCCTTTTCGTGCCCAGCAGGTGTATGAATGGCTCTGGAACAAATCGGCCAAGAGTTTTGATCAAATGACTAATCTTTCCAACAGTCTTCGGGATTTATTGAAAGAACATTTCGTCATCAATCACATTAAGGTAGATCATATGCAGCGCAGTGCCGATGGCACCATAAAAAATGCGGTGACCTTGTTTGATGGTATGGTGGTGGAATCGGTACTTATACCAACCGAAAAAAGAATAACAGCCTGTGTATCTTCTCAGGTTGGATGTAGCCTGGCTTGTAAATTTTGTGCA
>JBDTTT010000223.1:0-4958 GCA_039930485.1 Chryseolinea sp. | reverse complement strand
TCTATTCAAAAACAGTAATTCACTACGGAAAATTAGATGCCTTACTTTTCATTTGTCTATGCATCATTGGGAGTACACTCTTGAGTAGTATTTTTAAATACCTCGAGCGCATCGTAGCTTCGCAAATGCGAGTGGATGTTGTGAACAATCTTCGAACAGAAATTTTTGCCAAAGTAACACGATTGCAAATCAGTTACTTCAATAATAATCGCAAAGGGGATCTTATCTCTCGCTTTACAGGTGATGTACAGGAAATAGAAAGTACCGTAATAAATAGCTTAAAGACAGTATTGAAAGAACCCGTTACCATCATTATTTATTTTGCAGCCATGTTTTTTATCTCCGTTAAGCTTACCCTTTTTGCTCTTGTTGTTCTTCCAATAGTTGGAGGTGTGTTGGGTGGAATTGTAAAGCGATTAAAACGTCAGGCTAAACTCAGTCAGGAATCACTTGGACGTATCGTTAACATCCTTGATGAAACCTTTAGTGGCATGCGCGTAATCAAAGCATTCAATGCGCGTTCATATATTATGGGCAAAATGAATGAGGAGAATAACCACTATAGCAAAGTGAATCTTTCAATGGCGTATAAAAATGAATTAGCTTCACCAGTATCTGAATTATTGGGAGTGTTAATTGTCACCGGTATTATGTATTTCGGTGGTAGCCTGATTTTAAGTGGTGATGCTGAACTTGAGGCCAGTTCGTTTATTGGTTTTATCGTTTTCTTCTCTCAGATTATCCAGCCCGCCAAATCTTTCTCGAATGGCATTACCTCTTTACAAAAAGGAATTGCATCAGCAAGAAGAATTTTTTCAGTAATCGATACGGAACCCATCATCGAAAATAAACCTAACGCCATTGTGCTGGCTCAATTTGAAAAGAATATTGAATTCAAAAACGTAAGCTTTGCGTACGATACCGATTTGGTATTAAAGGATATTAACCTAACGGTAGAGAAAGGAAAGACAATTGCACTTGTTGGTTCTTCAGGCGGAGGCAAATCCACATTGGCAGACTTGGTGCCACGCTTTTATGATCCTACTAATGGTGATGTGTGTATCGATGGCATTTCACTTCGTGATTATGAAATTGAATCTTTGCGAAAACAAATGGGCGTTGTAACGCAGGAGTCTATTCTTTTCAACGACACTATCTTCAATAACATCGCATTCGGCTTACCGAATGTAAGTGAAGAAGTAGTTATAGAGGCTTCCAAAATTGCCAACGCTCATGATTTCATAACACAAACTGAAAACGGTTATCAAACCAACATCGGTGAACGTGGTTCCAAACTCTCTGGTGGACAACGTCAGCGCTTGAGTATTGCGCGTGCAGTATTGAAAAATCCTCCGATATTAATTTTAGACGAAGCAACTTCTGCTCTTGATTCTGAATCAGAAAAACTAGTTCAGGAAGCGCTCTTCAATTTAATGAAGAACCGAACCTCTATTGTGATTGCCCATCGTCTCAGTACCATTCAACATGCTGATGAAATTATCGTGATACAACATGGTCAAATTATCGAGCGTGGCACACACGACACATTGATTAAACAAAGTGGTCTGTATAAGAAATTAAATGAAATACAGCGATCAACAGGGAGTTAATGGTTAATGGTTAACAGTAATTCAGTTACGTTTAATGGATTACACATAACAATTAACTGATAACCATTTACCAGTTTCATTTTTTTCCTTTACCTTTAATCGACTATACTAACCAGTTATAAGCTGCCCTTAATCTTACCAACATGAACAAAAATCGTATCATTCTTTACATCGTGTTTGCAGCCTTTCACCTTGGTGCATTTATCTTCACGGTCGTTTTGGATAACAACACAAGTCTTCTTTTCAAGATGGTAAGTTGGGTACCAATGTTTAAATGGATTACATTTCTCGGACTAGTGATTTTAATAACCGATGTTGTCTGGGCGTTGAAGGCTAACAAAGATGCAACCAAAGAAAAGGCTGCCCTTACACTTGAATTGAATACGTTAAAAGCAAAATTATTTGATCTTCAGGAAGCCGGCAAAACGCCAGGTGCTTCGAAGACTACCGATAGAAGTTAATATTTTAGACAATCTCAACCATGGTGTCAAAAACCTTTGGTGGAGCCGTTCACGGAGTTGATGCCAGAACCATCATGGTCGAAGTAAGTGTCGGCCAGGGCGTAAAATTTTTCATGAGCGGTTTACCCGACAATGCAATTAAAGAAAGTCAACACCGCGTTGAATCCTCTCTTAAAAGTGCAGGCTATTTTATGCCGCGCAATAAGACGGTTGTTAACCTTGCTCCTGCGGATATTAGAAAAGAAGGTTCTGCTTACGATTTATCCATTGCACTCTGCGTACTGAAAGCTTCAGGACAAATTGAAACCACCAAGCTTGAAGAATATATTATTATGGGCGAGCTTACACTGGATGGAACACTCCGTCCGATTAAAGGTGTGTTACCCATTGCCATTCAGGCACGCAAAGAAAAATTCAAAGGCTTTATCCTTCCAGCTGATAATGCACGCGAAGCAGCGATCGTCAATAACCTTCCGGTTTATCCGGTGAAGACTTTGCGGGAAGCCGTGGATTTTTTAGAGGAGAAAATTTTCATCGATCCTGTTCAAGTTGATTCACGTGAGGTCTTTGCGGCCAATCTCAATCACTACGATTCTGATTTTAAAGATGTGCAAGGTCAGGAAAATATAAAACGTGCAATGGAGATTGCCGCAGCCGGTGGACACAATGTAATAATGATTGGCCCACCCGGTGCAGGTAAAACTATGTTAGCAAAAAGATTACCAACCATTCTTCCACCCCTCAGTTTAAACGAAGCACTCGAGACAACTAAAATACATTCTGTTGCCGGAAGACTAGATAAGAACGCTTCATTACTTACAGTAAGACCTTTCCGATCTCCTCATCATACAATATCAGATGTTGCTCTGGTTGGGGGCGGTGGAAATCCACAACCCGGAGAAATTTCACTCGCGAACAATGGTGTTCTGTTTTTAGATGAACTTCCGGAGTTCAAGCGCACCGTATTAGAAGTAATGCGACAGCCGATGGAAGAAAGACGCGTAACCATTTCTCGCGCAAAAGTTTCCATGGATTATCCTGCCAACTTTATGCTAGTGGCCAGCATGAATCCCTGTCCATGTGGTTATTATAATCATCCTGAAAAAGAATGTGTTTGTGGTCCGGGGGTAGTGCAACGCTACCTTAGTAAAATCAGTGGGCCATTATTAGACCGAATCGATTTACACGTTGAAGTAGTGCCCGTTAGTTTTGATGAGATGACGGCCAACCGAAAAACAGAAACCAGTGAGCAGATTCGTGAACGCGTTGTTAAAGCGCGTGAAATTCAAACCGAACGATTTAAAGACAAGACAGATGTGTTCTGTAATGCTATGATGCCATCGAATATGGTAAAAGATATTTGCCAGATTAACGAAGCCGGTAGAGCATTACTAAAGACTGCTATGGAACGTCTCGGTTTGTCTGCTCGTGCTTATGATAGAATTCTAAAAGTATCACGCACGGTTGCTGATCTTGCCGGCTCAACCGAAATTAAGATTGAACATTTAGCAGAAGCGATTCAATATAGAAGTTTGGATAGAGAAGGGTGGGCCGGTTAAAGATTGTATTCAAAAACTATAATTCCTATTTGCTCCTATCCGAAGGGAATTATTACGCTAACTCTATCCTGTAAGAAAACTGACCAAAAGATTTACTAGAAAGTTTAGGGTCCGTTCTTGTAATTTTCAGGCTCCTTATCACTATAAAGGTCAAACTGAAATTCCAATTGTTAAAGAACATAGGCTTACCAATTACCTCAAGGTGCAATTGATTCCGCTGGTCTACCTTTAAAAATTCTGTGTAGGATATAATCAGATTGTAATCTCCAGGTCCTGCTATTCCTTTAAACTCTTTCTAATTTTGTAAAAAGGATAACAGAAAACATGTATGACTAAACGAATATACCTCGGACTAATATTTACCCTTACTTCGCTGAATGTTCTAGCTCAGGAACCAAAGATTGCAGACAGCACACAAAACACCAATACCAATTTTCATTTTCAACTTACTACTGTTACTCAGCATAAGTTTGATATGCCTGCTCCTTATACAGGAACAAATAGTTTAACAAAGCCATCCGAAACCCAAACCACCTTAACGGCCACTATTTTTTTGGGTATAAAACTTTGGAAGAATGCATCTGTATATGTCAACCCTGAAATTGCCGGTGGTTCTGGAATTAGCAGCGCACATGGCATTGCCGATTTTACGAATGGTGAAGCCTTTCGGGTGGGCGATCCTGCCCCTAAACTTTATCTCGCACGAGCTTTCTTCAGACAAACCATCAACTTCAGTGATGATGTAGATTATATAGGAGAAGGAGCAAATCAAGTTTATAAAACGCGAGCTAAAAAATACCTGACTTTTATTCTCGGCAAGTTTAGCATTGCCGATTTTTTCGACAACAATACCTACAGTCATGATCCCCGGTCACAATTTTTTAATTGGGGTTTAATGAGCAATGGCGGTTGGGATTATCCAGCCAACGTACGAGGCTATACAGTAGGCGCTGTGGTGGAGTACGGAAGTCCTATTTTTAAAATTAGGGCGGCATCGGTTATGGTTCCGAAAGAAGCTAATGGAAATGTTATGGATACTAAGATTGGCAAAGCCAATTCTAATGCGCTTGAAATTGAAGTTCCCTTTGAAATATCAAAGCAAGCTGGCAGCATCCGGCTACTGGGTTTCTATACCAATGCTCATATGGGTAACTACGATCTTTCAATACAAGCAAATCCAAATCAACCCGATATAACTTCTACACGCTCATATGGTCGTATAAAGTATGGCATTGGTTTAAATTTAGAACAAGCCATCAATGATCATGCTGGTTTGTTTGCACGCGCCAGTTGGAATGATGGTAAGAATGAAACGTGGGCTTTTACTG
>JBDTTT010000222.1:0-5110 GCA_039930485.1 Chryseolinea sp. | reverse complement strand
CCGAGATGGTAGAGCTTGTCCTGAGATCGGTTAAGATAGTAAGCTCCCTTGTCATAATTCCCAGAGTAGATCCACAAGTCCCCATCCCTGTCAATCATCAATTCCCATTGAAAATTGGCTTCCTTATCGGGCATGTTTTCATACAGCAGGGTAAGCTTTTTGTTAATCTTTATACCCTGATTCGTAAGGGTTATGTTTTCAATAATTCCATTAGAATGGATAATCCAGTAGCTGCCATCAGAATGTTCAACAAAACCTGTGACGTTGTTACTTGAAATGGAACCCGCATCGTTGTCGATATGGGTTGCTAAAATTGCCTCTTTCGTTTTTTTCATTGTAGCAGATCAGCCCACGACCCTGCATAAGAAACCAGTAATTTCCGTAACTATCATGCACAATGTTTTTTATATCAGCAGGATGATCAATCGAGAATTTTTTAAAAATCCGAAAATCTTGTGAGAACTTTTCAGTTACCGGGTCATAAATGCAAAGGCCGAGTAATGTGTGAACTCCCATCTTGCCCCCTGGTATTTGAAATAACTTTACAACGTCATCGTAAAAAAGGGAAGTGGAATCTGAAGGTTCGTTGTGGAACACACGCATTGAGCAACCATCAAAGCGATTAAGGCCCAACTGGGTACCAATCCATAGAAAACCTGTACTGTCACGAAGAACAGTCTTTATATAATCGTTCGATAAGCCTTGCAATTCATCAATGTGGGCAAAGCGATATTCCTGTGCCAACGTTTTGAAGGTCGGTTGGATCAAAAGACACATTAATAAAAGCCGTACAACCGGCAGACTAACTCCTTTCACGACTCTATGTAATAACACCTTAAGTAATATAATTAGTTGGAGAAAATCTAAACAATCGTTTGAGTTAGATTGTTGGTGTACCTTTTTGACACTTTTTATGTAGGAAGAGCGGGGGGTTCTCTTTCTCGAAAGATCGCCTGTAAAATGACGTTCAAGCCAGGCCTTGTTGATAGCGAATCGCATTTTCCGTTTTTTTTCTTTACCTGCTGTTACAGTAAAAGCCTTCCACTAATGCTTCTTGAAGATGTTAAGTTTGCTTTTATTGCGGAAAAGTAACGTTTTTATACACTGACTCGCGTAGAATAGATTTAGAAATGAGTAACGATTTGTCTCAAAATTCGGTACAGATAGTCTTTCAGAGGATGAAGCCTTAAGACGGTATCCGGAATTTCTAAATTCGTTCCAAAGAAACTGCTCAACCCCGGATTCAATTATGAAATAACCTCCTGACGGATGTAGGTGGAAAATTGACTTAGCCAAAATGCGCATTTATGTTAGCATTTGGACTTGACCAACAATTTTTGTGAAGATCGTTTTTGTTAAAAAAATCTATAATTATAACTCAAGCCTTCGAGACGTGAAAGTTGTATTCACCTGACTGAAGTTCGAAGATTTCCTTGCCGTCAGTTCGTCCTTTGTATCTTGTCTTTGTTGCTGTTGCTAATGCTTTGTATAAATCGACAGGCAATCGTTATTACCATCAACCTTTTGCAAAACACATTGAGATGAATTCGTCTCGAATAAAGAGTATAACTAAGCAAAGAACGACAGTTAATACTCAGTTGTTCTTTGCTTTCACTCCACTAACCTTGACAGTCTTCACTCCCACGTTACCTTTGCTACTAGTAACGGAGCACTCAAAATTTTCTTTAGGGATGTTTAGAGATGATGAGGTGTATTTAGATAATTCTTGTTGCCATTTTGTTACTCACAGTACTCAAAGTACTGACAATCAAAAGATGGCACATTTTGTATCGGGAAGTGAATCGTTGCTAAAAAATATCACATCGTTTTTACTATAAACATCGTGTTCATTTCACCGGGATCATCACGATGAACTCTGATCCCTGATTCACCGTGCTGGTAGCGGTAATGTTGCCGCCAATCAGTTTGGCTGCCTTCATAGCGAGGTAAAGTCCCAAGCCACTTTCAGTGGATTTGCAACTGCAGCGTACATATGGCTCGAATATCTTTTCAATGCTCTCAGGCTCAATGCCAATGCCCTGGTCTTTTATCACGATATTAGCGAGGCCATTTTCATTACGTATGGTAATCGTCTCGCGATCACCACGATCCACCGAAAATATACAGGCATTTTCCAGAATGTTCATCACTATGATGTTAATCAGGTTAACGGTAGATTTAACAATCACCTGGTCGCTTTCAATAATCTCGAAGTTCATCCTGGGATATAATTACTCTGCGACAGATTCAAGTCTCTACTGCGCTATCGACACGCAAGATCTGAATCAGCTAAAAGCTTAAAGTCCGCATTGGATTGCCAGGTATAGGGAGAAGATTGGGAGATGTTCGGAAGATCGTTGGGATCAGATTTCTTTAAGGCCTTGTTTTTTTAATACTTAGTTTCGTACTGCTCTATAATTATACAAAAAAGAAGACTTCTAACTATCATTGGCAATGAGGTACATCTCTATTTCTTTTATCAATTCAAAGAACCAATTTTTATTACAATTTCCAATAGCTTTCAGGTTTGGTCTCAAGGTGAAATCTGTGATAAGAAAATTTAAAAACAACTTTCAAAGATACTTTCATGCAGATTAGTCTGCCTTTAAATCTGCGAGATGTGGGTGCATTCTGATCAGCATAAACGCATGGAAAATCGGATTCTATTTCACAGATCGGTTTACATTTCAGAACTAATCAAAATTTAATACTAAAGGCCTTGTAATTGCTTGTTCGTGGCAAGATCTTTGAACTAATCTACGATACCTACTCAAAGCATTATGCACAATTCATTGAGAATTCTACCCCTAATCTCTTTTGTCTTCTTTGTTTCAACACTTACCGCACAGGAAAAAACTTTTGAAAGAGAATACACCTACAAAGCCAGCGAAATGGATAGCAAAATATCCTGCCGTGCCATCGCCATTAATCAGCTGCGGGCTGAGCTCTTAAATGAGATTGGAGTATATGTAGAGAATGAACAACTTCTAAAGTCATCCGATGTTGGTGGTGAATTCTCCCAGGATTTTGTTGAAAACATTGTAACTCTTACTGCAGGTATCACAAAATTGAAAGTGCTAGAAGAGCGTTGGGATGGTGAAATCTTTTGGATGAAAGCCGCCATTACCATTGATAAACAAAGTCTGGAAGAATCGTTAAAACAATTAATCCAGGATAGAAAAAAAACAAAAGAACTGGAAGAACTAAAACAACAACTCAATACCGCCACCACGGAATTAGATCGACTAAAAAAAGAACTGGAAGATAGCAATAGAGAAGAAAGTGCTGGCGAGGAAAAAGCACAGCAGCTCAATGCTCAAAAATATAATAGTGAAATAGACAAACTGGTTTCAGTTGATTACCTCTTCAAAGCCGAGCAAAAGTTTAATAGCAATGATTATTCAGGAGCATTAGAAGACTACAACAAGGCAATCAACGTTAATCCGAATAATGAAAAATCATATTACAACAGAGGGATTACAAAATATGTGCTGCAAGATTATACAGGTGCTATCGAAGATTATACGATGGCACTTGAAATCAACCCAAGAAATGAAGACACCTATAGCAACCGGGGTGGTGCACAATCGAAACTACAAAACTACTCTGGCGCAATGGACGATTTCAATAGAGCCATACAGATTAATCCACGAAATGCCCATGCCTGGTTCAATAGGGGGAATTTAAAATATGCTCTCAAAGATTATCAGGGTACACTTATCGATTATAACCGGGCAATCGAACTCAATCCACGGTATGATGATGCTTATAATAACAGGGGTAATTTAAAGATTGATCTGAAAGACTATCGCGGAGCCATCTTTGATTATAGCAATGCGATATCGTTTAATATCAATAATGCAAAAGCCTATCACAACCGTGGAATTGCAAAAAGTAAAGTATCGGATTACAATGGAGCTATCGCTGATTATAACAGAGCAATAGCCATCAATTCAGAATATGCTGATGCTTATATTAACCGGGCCTTTGCAAAAATTAACCTTGGCCAAAAAGATAGCAGTTGTTCCGATTTCATGAAGGCCAGAGAATTGGGAAATAAAAAAGCGGAAGAGTTAGTAAAAGAATACTGTCAATAAATTTGGAACCTCTTCAATGTAAGAACTCCATCAGGTCTTACAATAAAGTATTTCTGACGGAGTTCTTATTTTGAAAGAAGCAAATGTGTTGCTTCTTTCTGCTACTTTTTAAGAATTAAATATTCATAAGGATCAAGTGAACACGTGTTGAAAGTGTCACCACGGATTCATTAACGAATTGGTCCAACTCGTGCTTTGGAGTGATGCATCGAGCAATACTTCTTTCGTTGCATTGCGAATTCTGGCTTATCTTTGAACTATGCATGAACTCCAATATGTCTTTGAAATTCTTGGAACATTCTTTTTCGCCATATCCGGTGCACTGGCCATTCGCGATCGGCACGATGATCTTTTTGGTGCAAGCTTTATGGGCTTTGTAACCGCCATTGGTGGTGGGTCATTACGCGATATGATTTTAGGAAGCTATCCACTTGTTTGGGTATCGGATATAAATTTTCTGTATGCCATTTTCATTGGTGTCATCATCGCTTACATCTTCTTCAAATACCTCAGTGAAATGCGAAGAACATTTGTGCTGTTTGATACATTAGGGATTTCATTCTTCACTATTCTAGGGGTTGAGAAATCGCTTTCACTGGGTGTGCGTCCGGAAATTGCAGCCATCATGGGGATGTTCAGTGCTGTGATGGGTGGCGTCATTCGTGATACCCTCACCAACGAGACTCCTGTCTTATTTCGAAAAGAAATTTACGCTACTGCCTGTCTTACCGGTGCGATTGTGTATCTGGTTATGCATCAGTTCGGAATCGAACGCAATATCAATCTAATTGTATCCATTACATTAATCTTCCTCATCAGGATATTGGCTA
The DNA here is from genome assembly GCA_039930485.1 of Chryseolinea sp. Classification (GTDB taxonomy): domain Bacteria; phylum Bacteroidota; class Bacteroidia; order Cytophagales; family Cyclobacteriaceae; genus Chryseolinea. The sequence goes on along the minus strand of JBDTTT010000222.1, from coordinate 183 downwards.
TCAAATTCAAACTTGCTCTTCCGAATTTTAGAAGGTAATTTGCTGTAACTAAAAAATCATTTAATGCGGAGAGCTTGTAAGTCTGATCGTGCATCAGCGTGGAATATGCAATGTGCTCCGCATCACTTTCGTAGTCCGCGCTAAGAAAGAACCATCAATCCAATTCTGCGATTCGCAGAATTG
>JBDTTT010000221.1:0-5133 GCA_039930485.1 Chryseolinea sp. | reverse complement strand
AGAAGGTTAAATATAGATCAATACATTAGTATGTCTTTGAACTTTATAACTGGATATTCTAAGTGTTAGAACCGTATGCAAAAGTTCGAAAAATACTATGGTCACCTGCTTGTTGTACTTTGCCTACTTGTGCATTTTTTAGTGTTAACGCACTTTGGCATTCGGAATTTATTTGATGCAGTGGTGTATGAGCGAGAGGCTGATTTTTTGTTTCAATCTGGAAGATTAGAAGAGGCAGACCATATATTCTATTTCGTTCCAATTGCGCTAATTGGTTTTTTTAAATGGATATCTCATGGGCAGATAATGCCTTACCTGATTTTCCAGATGACGATTTCAGGCCTGGCAATGTTGTCTCTTTATGCGTCCAGTTCGCGCATTTTTAATAGTAAGCTGGCAGGACTGATTTCGGGCTCAATCTTTTTGCTATGGTGGGATAACATTCATTGGAATACCACCACTATGACAGAATCATTGCTATGTAGTGTAACATGCTTCATCGTTTATTATTTAACCTTTTTTCGCAACACGTTTAAAGAATATGGAATAGTAATCGTGTTGCTTCTTATTGCTTTTTTTATTCGACCTACCGGCATCGTCATTATTCTTGGAACGGTCGCCTTTTTTCTATCCTATCACTGGAGTGCGTTAAAGGCAAGACCGATTTTAAAATTCTTTTGTATTGCTTGCATTTTTTTTGCCGGACTGCTGGGGGCAAGTGTGATGTTTTCCCAATGGGATTTTACCGATCAGTTAAAGCGAGGAAATATAGTTACCTACATGGATACTATTGAGGGAAGTACTTTGTACCAGGAGAGTATGCATATAAAGATGACGGATGAGGAATTATCCAACTCAACTAAACATCCCTTGTTTAAAATGGTCTTGTTTGTTGTTCACAATCCAATTCATTTTTTGAAGACGGCCAGTTTAAAAATTTGGTACTTAATCTCCTTCTACAGACCGTACTATTCAACTGCTCATATTTTTTTTAGTATGAGTTGGACGTTCTTGATTTACATCTTATTCTTTTTTGGATTCCGAAATACGCTTCATCCCATAAAGATTTTTGCCGCGACCGTAATCATTGTGAATTGTGCTTTGATCGGAATGGCAACTGTCGATTGGGACAATCGATTCTTTATTCCAATGGAGCCGGGAATTGTACTGCTAGCGGGAGGCGGAGGAACACTTTTATACAAACGGCTTATTTCACTAAGGTCTAAATAAAATATATGGTTGTATTACTTGGTATACCATTCGATGAAAACTCTTCCTACTTGCGAGGAGCTGCATTCGCGCCTCAAAAAATTCGGGATGCGTATCACTGCGACTCGGCCAATTATTGTACAGAGAATGGAATTGATCTAAGCAAAGACAATCACTGGAAAGATGTTGGTGATCTAACACTTTCATCGATGCCAATTGCGTTTACTGAAATTGAAAATGGAATTGCTTCACATCTTGATCAGGGCAATAAGGTATTCAGTTTTGGCGGAGATCATTCTGTTACCTATCCCATCATAAAAGCCTTCGCGAAGAAATATCCCAAGCTCACTATTCTTCATCTCGATGCGCATGGAGATTTATATAATGATTTTGAAGGAAACAAATTCTCGCATGCTTGTCCGTTTGCACGGATTATGGAAGAAGGATTGGCCCAACGATTAGTTCAAGTAGGCATTCGAACCTACAATCCACATCAGCGCGGGCAGGTAAAACGTTTTGGTGTAGAGGTAATTGAAATGAAAGACTGGAAAGATTCCCTTGAATTTAAATTTGATGCTCCGGTGTACTTATCGCTCGATCTGGATGCCCTTGATCCTGCCTTTGTTCCTGGAGTTTCGCATTATGAACCTGGAGGCTTCTCCACACGTCAGATTCTCTCCATCATTCAAAATTTAAAAGCCAATCTTGTTGGTGCTGATATTGTTGAATTAAATCCCGCGCGAGACATTCAAAATGTTACGGCTATGGTAGCAGCAAAGTTATTTAAGGAAATACTGGTGAAGATGTTTTGAGTTAGTTGTTCGTTTTTGGTTGATCGTTGTTCGGTCTCAAGAATGACTTCGCGTTCCTTAGCACTTTCGAGTCTTCGTGGCAAATACTAGTTCATAAAAAAAGCCACCCTTTTTCAAGAATGGCTTTTGCCCATAGAAAAAATTACCCCTCTTTAGCATACAACATCCATCCAGCCCCCAAGTCTACTGTAACACGTATTCCATTCTCGGTAATGTAGATGATGTTATCGCACTCCCCATTTCCGTAGTCAATTTCGAATGAACCTTCTTTATCTCCTTGCTTGTAATGTATCACCTCACGACCGGTAACAGCGACCCAAACATAAGGGCTGTCAGCCACCATGCCGCCTTCGAATGAATTACATAACGTCTTTGACACCAGTGGTTCGATTACCGTGGATCGATAATAATCTGTTCCATCGCCATATTCGTAGTCACTCTCTTCCACTACCCATCCTGTTTCATCATAATGCGTGCTACCTTTCGATTTATAATCATAGGCCTTACCACCATAGGTGTAAAGGGATGTATCATTATATGAATACGCACCAGAAAATTTATTCCACGAAGTATCATAAGAAGAATATCCTTCATAAAAAGAATTACCATCAGTGCTCCAGTCACTGCTGTCAACATTATAATGACCTCCATAATTGTCATACAGCATTTTGAATAGGTAGGTGTCGTGAATTACACCACCAGTGTGTTGAGAATTGTACTTATACGTTTGAATTGTTTTGCCGTGCATAAAATATTTATAATCGCCCCAACCTTCCTCGCAGCCGTCACCGTAATCATAAATAGTGGTAGTACTACCATCCGAATTTTCGATTGTAGAAACAACAGCACACGAAACCCATGGATCCTGGAAAACAGTTGAATCTTTCCCTGGCTCACTACTACCCGTTGAATCACTCTTGATGCGACCACCGCTAAAACCGTGACTACTCATCATGCTTTGAAAACTTTGATTAATAGCAGCATTGCTATTACGGTTCATGGCCTTGGGAGAGCCAAGACGCATACTCATAAACTTTTGAGCAAATTCACTCAGGTTGTTTATAGAAGGGTCCGGATCGCTGGAATCACAACTTAGAACGATCAATACTAGAGCAACAAAAAAGAGAGGGTTTTTTCTTGATTTCATAAAAAGCCAGGTTGTTTCCAATCGTTTAGACCCCATTATCCGTAGAAACGTTGGAGTCCTTAAAAAATATTAATCGAACTCAATTAAAATCCGAAAGGATCATGCAAAAAGACTACTTCTCTACCCATTCCTCCATTTATGCTGCCTTTCGGCCAACCTATCCAGATGCGCTTTACGAGTTCATCTTTAAACATGTTAAGGAAAAAGGAAAGGTATGGGATTGTGCTACCGGCAATGGACAAGTGGCCAGCTATCTGGCCCAACACTTCAATGAAGTTTACGCCACAGACATAAGTCAACAACAGTTGAACAATGCTATTGCTGTAGATAATATTTTTTATTCCATCAGCTCAGCTGAAAAAACATCATTCACAAATCATGAATTTGATTTAATAACGGTGGGTCAGGCGTTGCATTGGTTTAATCTTGAAGCATTTTACGAGGAAGTAAAACGGGTTGGTAAAAAAGATTCTTTACTTGCTGTATGGGGTTACGAACGTTGCTCAGTCAATACTGAAATCAATAAGCTGTTTTCTGATTTTTATATCAACATCGTTGGACCGTATTGGGATCCAGCCCGTAAACTGATCGAAAATGAGTATCAGGATATTGAATTTCCATTTCAAGAAATTGCAACACCAAAATTCGAAATCAAAGTAGACTGGACACTTGAACACTATACAGGCTACTTAAGCAGTTGGTCTGCTACACAAAAGTACATCAAGGCAAACGGTGTTGATCCTCTCCCTGAGCTAATTGAAAAGTTGAAACATCATTGGGAATCGGGAGAAATTCGATCGGTAACCTTTCCTGTTTTCCTTCGCTTAGGTAAAATTTAGCGTTCACAACCGAATGCACTAAAAATAATCAGACTGAACCAAGTCTCTTCTTTCATTTCTCCCCAATCCTACCTATCATAGCCTTACTTTTATAGTCGCTATGCGTTCTGCTTTTTTTCTTTCCCTTGCCGTCATTATTGTTCTGGCTTGTCAACAAATCACAACGACTCAGGATTTTGATGTCATTATCCGAAACGGAACAATCTATGATGGCTCAGGTACAAAAGCTTTTGTTGGGGATATTGCTATACAATCAGACACGATTGCGAGGATTGGCAATTTGAAAGATGCCCATGGCAAAAAAGAAATTGATGCAACCGGATTATCAGTAACTCCAGGATTCATTAACATGTTGAGTTGGGCCGATCAAAGTCTTTTGAAAGATGGACGTTCGATGAGCGATATCAAACAAGGTGTAACCCTTGAAGTGTTTGGAGAGGGGTGGTCACCCGGACCTATGAAGCGAAAGAGCAAAGTTCCAATTGACAGTTTATGGACAACCTTAGATGGCTACTTCAAATGGTTAATGAAGAAGGGATCTACACCAAACGTTGCATCCTTTATCGGACAGACCTCTATTCGAAATTATGTGATGGACTTTGCTGATCGAAAGCCAACAGGAGAAGAACTTAAGCAAATGAAGTTGCTTGTTCAACAAGGTATGGAAGAAGGTGCAATGGGTTTGGGTACATCGTTGATATATCCACCGGCAGCGTATGCTTCAACAGAAGAGCTTATTGCACTTTCAAAAGTAGCATCACTGAATGGTGGCATATACATTAGTCACATGCGTAGTGAAGGTGATTTTATTTTAGATGCCATGAATGAAACCATCCGCATTGCGAAAGAAGCAAACATTCATGCAGAAATCTATCACTTGAAAATTAACATCGCACGCAACTGGAATAAGATTGATACACTATTGGCAAAAATAGACAGCGCACAAAAAGCAGGACTAAAAATTACAGCCAATATGTATCCTTATACTGCCAGTGGTACCGGTCTTACCTCGAGACTACCAACCTGGGTGCAGGAAGGTGGAGCGAAAGAAATGCGCAAGCGACTTCGTAATCCATCTATCCGTAAAAAAGTATTGTACGAGATGGAGATGGGTATACCCTATAAA
>JBDTTT010000220.1:0-5166 GCA_039930485.1 Chryseolinea sp. | reverse complement strand
TACATACTGATAATGATTGTTGGTATACTGATCATAATGGTAATAACCCTTTGGAAGTATCGGACCTACATAACCGGTCTTCACAGCATCGTATCCGTTGGCCTTCATGAATTGAAATGCCGTATCCAAATGACGTTCATAATTGCGTGTGGAACCGGACGTCTCATGATGCATAATCAATTTTATTTTTTTAGATTTTGCATAATCTTTCAACTCTGCCAGATTGAAATCCGGGTAAGGTGTGACAAAATCAAATACATAGTCTTTGGACTGTCCGAACCAATCTTCCCAACCAACATTCCAGCCTTCTACCAACACGCCATCAAAACCATGCAGGGAAGCAAAGTCGATATACTTTTTCACATTGGCTGTTGTGGCGCCATGTGTGCCGTTCGGTTTTGCTTTTGAGTAATCAGTGACACCCAACTGAATAGAAGGAAAATCATTTGTGTATGACCAGGAGCTTTTGCCGGTAATCATTTCCCACCACACGCCTACGTACTTCACCGGTTTTATCCATGAAGTGTTTTCAATTTTGCTGGGTTCATTCAAATTATACGTCATCTTGGAAGCAAGAATGTCGCGAGCATCATCACTGACAATGATGGTGCGCCATGGCGACTTGCAAGGTGCCTGCATATAACCTTTGTCTCCAATGGCATCCGGTGTTAACCACGATTGAAAAATCATATTCTTATCATCGAGGTTAAGATGCATGCACGAATAGTTGATCAACGCGGCTTCGTGCAGATTGATGTAAATCCCTTCAGCCGTTTTCATCATAAGCGAGGTTTGAACACCAGTGGGTGAAAATGGAGTTTGTGATGCGTTTCCAGTGATCGAGCCTTTCATCAGTTTTTGTATTTCTGATAAGCGTGAGGTCGTATAATCATACTCTTGCGTGTCATAATCTCCGGCAAGCCAGAAAGCAGTGTGATCACCTGTCATAGCAAACTGAGTACGCTCTTCTTTGATTATAAAATAGACCAGATTCTTTTGCGTTGGGAATTCATATCGAAAACCAAGTCCGTCATTAAACAGCCGAAAGCGCACGATCATTTGACGATCTGTTTCCTTTTGGCTGAGGGTTATGGCAAGTTCATTGTACTGATCGCGGATCGTCTTTACTTCACCCCATACCGGTTCCCAACTGGAATCATGCGATGTGGTTTTCGTGTCAATGACCGTAAAGTCATTCAAAAGTGATTTCTTATCATTCTTTAGTTCAAGACCCAATGTACTGGGTTTAACAACGATCTTGTCTTTATAAGTAAATTGATAGATAGGCGTTCCATCATATTGAAGGGAAAATACCATGGTGAATTTTCCATTAGGTGATCGGAGTTCTTGTGCGGTGGATGCATGCGCAACAACAAGCAGTAACACGACCAACAGTGACTGTTTTTTCATTTTTCTTTAAAATTTACGAGCACCAATTTATGAAAAAGGCTCAATGAAACGTTGCATGTTAATGTAACAAGCAATCAGAAACCTTTTCTACTAACTCATATATTTTCTAAAAATGGCAAGAATGGCAGTTGGATTGGCCTTCATAGGACCTTCAGTTACGACATGTTCAATAATCTCGCCCACGGCATTGGGATGAAGCCCCATTTTTACTCCAAGGTTAAAACAATATCTTTTTTCGGATTCACTCGCAACGTTATCGATCATAATAACAATAGCAAGTCGATGAAATATGGCATAGTGAGTATGCTGCAGATCAGGCAATACAAGTGCGGGTTCGCTCCCATCAAAGTTTAGTATTTCTTCGCGGTTAATACCCAGTCGTTCGGCCACATTCATAATGTATACTAGTTCCGATTTACTGAGTTCACCGTCTGCAGTCGCGAGATGAAAAAGGGCTTTCAAGTGTGATATTTTCTGCTGATGATTATCCATTAATATCTTAGTTAGGACGATGTATTCGAATGATGGCCAATGAGCTTTGACCTGTATCTTCAATATAACTACAATAAAAGTTTTTAATTTCACTTTTAAAAACCGTAGTGCCGTTAGGGAAATTAGTTATCGGTTACCCGTTTCAGATCACCAGGAACCAAACTCGTAATCGGCAATTCTTAAAAACGACTAATTAATTTTTAGATTTCAGTATGATTAAAATTCGAGTTTGGTATGAAAACAAGCTATACGTTCATGTAGAGCATATTATCTATAGTAATGGCAGTTCGGCAGTTCAACTGTTCGATGAAAACGAAATTTCGTTTTCTCCTGATCACAACAAGTTTTTAGCAACCATGTTATGGACAGGGTTAAAAGATAAGCTGGGTCAGGATATCTGGGAAGGCGATGTTGTCGAGTTTTATTATAAAGGAAATAATGTTAGGTGTGAAATTGTATTTACGGAAGGTTCGTTTTCTCTAAGATGGAAGGATGGGTATATTAATAAGTACCAGCTAAATGCAAGTAATTATATTGTTGTTGGAAATGTTTATGAAATGATTGATTGGCGGAATTATTGACCCCGAGTGATCACAGATATTTCTCTAAATCCTTAAATGCACTTTTTAATTTTTAAAAACTTTGCTAACATAAACTCCACTTTCACTTTTAATTTTTACAAGATAAATTCCCGATTCCCATCCTTCCATATTAACAAAATGATTTTCTCCGGATACCTCATGTTGTAAAAGCCTTTGTCCTTTTATATCATACACTTCAATTGTTTTAATTCTTTCATTTGCTGAAATATGTAGTTCAATACCATTGTTGGTGGGATTTGGGGAAATCCGTGCTTCGTTCCTTGCTACCTCATCAATAGCGGTAATGATGATACTGTTGGATGGTTCGCTCATACAATTATCAATCATTATCCTTGCCGTGTAGTCTGTTGCCTCCCCAGAGACTTGTATAGAATTTCCAATGAGACCTTCCTGGAATACTCCGTCTTTGTACCATCGATTTCCTATCGGACTGCTTGAATTAATAATGATAGAAGAACCATCAGCAGAGAGGGTAAGAGTGGGTGGCTGTGGATTGATACAAAATTTTCGATCAACTGCAGCTGCAGGCTTATAGTTGCTATCACCAGATTGCATAGCCGTGATGGTAACTCTTCCAGGATTGTGAATCGTTAGCATGGCTGTAGATACAGAAGCAATCGTTATATCTGCAGATGTGTAATTAACCGGTAGCCCGGAAGACGCAGTTGCATTCACCTCGAAAGGTGAATCACCAAACGTTCTATCTGAGATCGGTTGAAAGTCTATACTTTGTTTCTTCTGGCATATTCCTTCTATAACATCAATGAGTACATTTATTCGGATTGTATCTGTAAGTGGAACACTGCAAGCGTTGTCAAAGGCAATGATTCCTATCTGAAATAAACCGTTATCTGTCAGTGGGCATCGGTCAAAACAAATTGAGAATTCAGCAAACAAATTCTCTTGTGACAAGGTCGCTTTTGTTGTTGATGGAAGAATACCGGACACATCACCTTCAAATCCGATTGGAATTGCTTTAATGCTAATATTCTCTGGTGAAGTGAGTGCATCATTATCTGTTACCTTAACCTGAATGCATCGTTCAGCATCTATTATTGTGTTATCGAAATGAACATTCAATGGAAGTTCACTGTAGGAATTACCTACACTTTTTGCAGCAATGGATGGGGCATCATTTGCAGGACAATCCCTTACCAGTAGCTGGTATTCTCTTCGCACCTCTCCGATCTTTACTCCATTGCGATACTCCTCACATTTTACAGCGAAAGCAAAAAGCCCTAGTAGGGCTGTCTTAACCGTTACCAACCCGCTGTTGCTAATCTTCAGATCTAGATTGCCACCCATCATGTTTTGCGAACTAAATGGTGGTCTCCATGTGATTTCAGGATAAGGCTTTGGAAGGACTTGCGGAAGAGCATCAAAAGTGTGTGTCGACAAAGGTGTTGCGATAGAATAGGCAAGTGAGTCGCCATCTGCATCCACACTTGCGAAGTCTGTATAAAACGTTCTACCAATACAAGCATAGTCCATTAGGGGAACAAATAATTGCGGTGAAGAATTGACGAAGGGAGAACCATTTTTAACAACTGGTGGAAACTGTAAAAAAAATGTCTGACCTGCGGCTAGCGATGATGATCCCGGGTCATTACTATAAACGTTGGTTATCGTATAATTTCGGCAGCAGCGTTCCCATACAATATAGTAGCCTGCCGGATCATTGAAAATTTCAGGTTGCAGCGTCAGCGTTGTGGTATAGGTAAGCTGGCTTGTCAGCAGAACATCAATAGCACACTCGGGTTGAGTTTGTCCTAAATTTACAGTGATTGACAATGGCAACTGAACATTTCGAACAAAAGCATTATCTGAATTTCTGAAAATCTTGGCGTCAATTACATTGTCCATGCTTGCTGGATTACCATTGATCTTATCAAAATAAAGGATAAGATCAATTTTATATTGATAACCAGTCAGATAATGCATTCGAAATTCTCCTCCGACAATATGAGAGGCGTTGGCGGATGTGGTCAGCAACAAAAGACTAAGGGCAAGGATTTTTTTCATAAACGAATTTACACAAGCTTATCGACATTGAAATACGAATACAGTTTCGAATTAAACTGACAAAGTTTACGTTCTTTTTACAAGAAATTCACCAAAGTGCCAGAGAATTCCGGAAGGGTCATGCAGGTAACATTCTCTGCCCCAATCGTGAACCCGGATTGGTACTAATTTTACACCTGCGTATTTGGAAGTCAGATCTAACGCAACAAGCTCCTTCCAATAACGTCCTACATCTTCGACTTCCATAAAGACCATTGTATTGTCAATCCAATCCTTGACATATGCGTCCTGCAAATAAAATCCTAAATCATCGGTCTTGAAGTAGGACATCGTAGGAAACAAAATACTTTCTTCGAAGCCCAAGTCCCGATAAAAATTGCGTGACACTTCAAAGTCTTTAGCTCCGATGAATGGTCGAATTGATTTTGCTTTATGCTTCATCGTTTTTACGTTTTAAAAATGAGTATTGTTAACGTTTTTGAAATCTAGAAAGAAATTTTCATTTCGAGCTTGCGGATCATCATAAACTTTTGAAATGTGCAGAAGTGTAACATGCCTCAAGGTGAATCAAATTATCTGATGTATAGAAGTGATCAAATTCATTAAACAGATTCTAAAGGCGGCTGTGAATATTTATTAA
>JBDTTT010000219.1:0-5428 GCA_039930485.1 Chryseolinea sp. | reverse complement strand
TTCCATTACCTATGAAAAACCAAAAGGATGGATTAACAGATTTCTATCATTTTTTCTTGCAGATTGGTATTGCAGGTGGTGTCTAAAGAACATGTTGGATGATAGCAAAAAAACGTTAGATCGACCAATAGTAAAAGAGGAACGTACGATCGGACAACTTGCAATAAGGACTTGATCATGTTGGCACTTAAAAAATATATTGTTCCAGCACTCTTTGCCTTGATAGGCTCGATAACATTGCACGCCCAGGATACACTAACCTTAAGCCTTGAAGAAATTATTATTAAGGTTGAGAGAGAATATCCTTTGATGTTGCAATACGATTCGCGCATCAAGTCTCTGCAATCCAAGGTTGAAGGGAGTAAAAGCTGGATGCCACCAACATTTTCCTTCGGGTTGAATTCATTTCCATACCAATTGGAGATGATCAAACGCAAGGAAGATCCGATGAACTGGGCTGCGTTTATGTTTTCGGCTGAACAGATGATTCCGAACTCAGCGAAGCTTCGTGCTAAGGGTGGCTATTATTCTTCATTGAAAGAGGTGCAGGAAAATAATTCAGAATGGACAAAGAACATTCTACGCACCCAGGTCAGGATACTTTATTATCAACGGCTTGTTGCTGATCAAAAGATTGAACTCATTGGCGAAAGTGGTGAGTTGCTTCATTTATTTATAACTATTTCAGAATCACGTTACACGTATAATCAGTCCGATCTTAGTACCATTTTCAAAGCCAAAGGCAAGTTGAAAGAACTAAATAATATGGAAATAATGGCAAAGGCCGAGGTTACGGAAAGTAACATTGGTCTTAACACATTAATGAACCTACCCACGGATACTCCAATCCTTCTAGACACTTCGGTGGTGCTGAAAAACTATGATTCAATACTACATGTGCAAGATACCGCTTCTCTTCAGCGCAGTGACATAACTAGTATGAACAGCAACATCCGCTCAATGGAACTGAACAGACATTGGATGGCAACCGGCAGTAAACCAGACTTTGGTCTACGCATCAGTCACATGAACATGCTTGGTATGCCCAATCAATTCTCAATCATGGGCATGGTAACAATTCCCATCGTTCCATGGACATCAAAGATGTATAAAACAGAAGTGCAATCTATGAACTATGAAATTCAGGCCATGAATTTTGAGAAAGAGAATATGAAGCTGATGGCTGTAAGGATGATCAATGAAAAACTTGCCATGCTAAAATATGAACGTCAACAATTTGATAATTACCAAAATGACATTGTTCCCTTATATAAGAAGAGCATGGAGGTAAATCTTTTGGCTTACAAACAAAACACGGGAAACTTTTTCGTGCTGCTCGATGCCTGGGAAATGCTCTTTATGAAGCAGTTGGAGCAGCTTGATAAGCTTAGCCGTTTGCTGCGGCTACAAGCAGAGTATGAATACGAAACAGAAACACAGTAATGATCAAAAATCGTTTACATATTGTATGGTTCTTAATTTTAGCGGCAGCGTGTGGAAAGAAGTCAGCAGAGGATCATACAAATCATTCCGGCCCTGATAGCACAAAAGTCAATCAGGCTATTCTACAAATTTCTCATCCGTCTAACCAAGTTGTCTTATCCTCACAAAAAACAATAAAGCTATCACAGAACCCTTCTAAGCAAACAGTAACGGCCAGCGGTTACATTGCTTTTGATGAACGTAGAAATAACCTGGTAGCTGTACGAACTTCAGCGAGAATCGAAAGGCTGTATGTAAAATATAATTATCAGTACGTAAAAAGAGGAGAACGAATAGCAGAACTATACAGTCCCGAACTCAATACCTATCAGGAGGAATATTTGTTTCTGCTACAATCCGGAGAAGCGAGTCTTGCCGCAAAAGCAAAGCACAAATTAAAATTGCTTGGACTTTCGGAGAACCAAATCCAGCAAGTTGAAAAATCAGGCACGGTAACAAATACAATCATCATTACTTCACCCATTGATGGCTTCATCAGGTTTTCAGAAGCACCTGCTTCTCAAGCTGAGATGAAACCATCCTCTAAAATGGTTGAGATGAACGTGGCCTCGGCATCAAATGCTGAATATCAAATTATTTCATCTGATCAAATCCGCGAAGGTGCATATATTACCAAAGGCCAAACACTATTTGTTGTCAACGATGCTCGCCATGTGTGGGTTATTCTTTCATTCGACATTGATTCGCAGAGGGGACTTAAAATAGGCAGTTCGATAACACTTTATCCTGAAGGACAGTTGGACTCAATCAAAGCAAAGATTGATCTCGCAGAACCTATATACCAGAATAAGCAACGGTTTGCACAAGCAAGAATTTACCTGGATAACCCGCACCGTAAATTAAAGATTAATTCATTGGTAAGAAGTAAAGTTGTAGTCCAATCCGATGCACTCTCTATCCCATTGTCTTCCGTTTACGATTTAGGTTCGCGCAAAATTGTGTGGGTAAAAACAGATACAACCTCAACTGGAATTGGCCTGTTCGAGCCACGAACAGTGATAACTGGAATGAGTTCAGACAATTCAATTGTGATTATTAATGGACTGCAAGGTGATGAAGAGATTGCATTGGATGCGGGCTACATGCAGGACAGTGAAAGCATTTTAAGAGAGAACCCATGAAACCAGAGTATGCCATATCAATAATTTTTCTTTTGATATTGACTTTCTCCTGTAGAAAGGAAGCCGATTATCAGGCGATGGAGGAGTATTATACTTGTTCTATGCATCCTTCCGTACGTTCGGATAAACCAGGAGCCTGTCCGGTATGCGGCATGGGAATGTTGAAGGTGCAACAGAAGAGCGAAGACGCTGAATCAATGGACTCTACCATGTTAACACTTGATAGTGAAGAACAAATGCTTGCCAATATTACAATTGACACGGCTAGATTTACATTGATATCCACTCAAACCACACTGACAGGAACAATATCAGCGGACGAAAATAAACTGACCACCATTACAGCACGAATAAAGGGAAGAATTGATCGTCTTTTCCTTCGCGAGGAAGGTGGCCGTATTTTAAAAGGACAAGCTCTTTACAGTATTTACAGTGAAGAGTTGCTGGCGGATCAGAATGATTATCTGTCTACACTTCAACACCTGGATAAGTTTCCCGGACAACAAACCACCGTGGTTGGATTGATTAAAGGCGGCAGGGAAAAACTGTTGTTATGGGGAATGACAGAATCGCAGATTAAAAATCTTGAAACGAATCAGCAATCCTCTGCTTTATCAACTTACTATAGTACTAGTAACGGTTTCGTAGTAAAACAGTTGGTCAATGAAGGAGAGTACACAGAAATTGGGAAGCCACTTTTTCAAATTGCTGATCTTAGTTCTGTTTGGGTAGAGACGCAGGTGTATGCAAATGAATTACAGTATTTGACTGAGCAAACTGAGGCGTCCATAACTATTGAAGGCTTACCACAAAAGCCAATCAAAGCGAAGATGGTATTTGAAAACCCCGCTATAGAAGAAAATTCAAAAATAAGTCTTGTGCGATTTCGAATAGATAATACTAACAACATGATAAAGCCGGGCATGATGGCACGTGTCACTATCAATCATCACCCTAAACAAGCACTTGTCATTCCTAAATCATCGTTATTGATTGGTCGCATGACAATGGTCTGGATCGAGGTTATGCCTGACATGTTTGAAAGCCGAACTGTTGAAACGGGGATTGAGAACAAACAATTTGTTGAAATTCTTTCGGGATTAAAGGAAGGCGACCGAGTTGTAACCTCTGGCGCTTATCTGCTCAACAGTGAGTTCATTTTAAAAAAAGGAGCAAACTCCTCTATGGGCGGGATGAAGATGTAATGAATTCAAAACAACTGACATGATCGGCACAGAAATCTTAAAGCAAGCAGCCCATAACAAATCACAAAATGATATTATATCTGTATATCAATCCGATCCTGAAAAAGGATTAACCACGGAAGAGGCTGCACTGCGATTGGAGTCACTCGGGCGAAACGCTATCAGCGAGGAAAAGAAGAAAAGCCTATGGCTGATTTTCTTAAGTCAATTTACGAATGTGCTCGTGTACCTGTTAATTGTTGCCGCCGGTTTATCATTCTTCTTTAAAGAGTGGCTTGATGGAGGCGCAATACTAGTCGTTATTCTAATCAATGCGATAATCGGATTTTATATGGAGTACCAGGCAGAGCGCTCCATGGAGGCGCTAAAAAAATTGTCTATACTTCCAGCTAAAGTTATTCGCAACGGAGCAACAACTGAGATAAATGCAGAAGAACTCGTTCCTGGTGATTTAATATTTCTTGAAGCCGGTGACATGGTTTCCGCTGACGGCATGATTTTCCGTTCTTCACAACTTCAGGTGGACGAGGCAGCGTTGACAGGTGAATCTCTTCCAGTAGAGAAGAAAGATGGACAAGTGAAAGAGGACACTACGCTGGCTGAACGAACCAACATGGTGTACAAGGGTACTTTCATTACAAAGGGAAATACACGCTCAATTATTACGGGCACAGGTATGATGACCGAGCTTGGTAAAATTGCCACCCTGGTACAATCAGCGGAACAGGCGGCAACACCGCTTGAGAAAAAGTTGGAGCAGTTTAGTAAAAAGCTAATCATCGTAACGATAATTTTAGTCGTCATCATATTTTTTGTTGGCCTTTTAAATGGAAAGAAAGTTTTTGATATGATGGAAACGGCTATCGCATTAGCAGTTGCTGCTGTGCCCGAAGGGTTGCCCATTGTGGCCACGTTAGCATTGGCGAAGGGCATGCTTAAAATGGCAAAACATAATGTAATTGTAAAAAGACTTTCGGCAGTTGAAACACTGGGAGGAACCGATGTGATCTGCACAGATAAAACGGGAACGTTAACACAAAACAAAATTGAAGTAAACCTGATCGTAACACCCGATGGAAAATTCGATACAAGCAATTCAAAGAAGGTAGATAGTAAGGATACTTCTTTCCAGCACATCTTAAACTCTGCTATCCTTTGTAATACGGCTTCTCTTGGCAACGATGATAAAGAGACCGGAGACCCACTGGAAATAGGTTTGCTGAAATTCGCCCAGCAACAGGGATCAATAATAGATGCTTTAAGGAAGGAAAGCCCCTTGGTAAAAGAAGAGCCTTTCTCCTCCGACACAAAGATCATGGCAACGATGCATCGCACCAGTAATGGTCATAGAGTGTATGCAAAAGGAGCCACCGAAGAACTCATTCATCATTGCGCACGGATAATCGATCAGACAGGAGAACATGAATTTAATGCAACACTCAAAGCAAACTGGTTGGCAGAGTCGGAGACATTATCTGCATCGGGGCTTCGCGTACTTGCTGCTGCCAGTAAAACTTCTTCTGCTGACGAAAAGAGCCTGGCAGAAAATTTAGTATTTCTTGGTCTCATCTGTATGATTGATCCGCCCCGGGAAGAAGT
>JBDTTT010000218.1:0-5435 GCA_039930485.1 Chryseolinea sp. | reverse complement strand
GTCTGAAAGCTGGCGTGTTTCATTCGATCTTAGAGTAAACTACGGACTACTGGAACCCAGAACCACAACCTACCTTAACAAAGTCAGCACGTATCAAACCTTGTATGATATTGCCGGGGCCAGAAGGGATATGTTTGTTCAATTAACCGTTGGAGTTTCAAAGTATGTAGACATTGAAAAAAAGGACCGTGAGAAAAAGAAAAAAATTAAGGGATCGCCAAAGAGATTCACCCCCAAAAGTTATCCCTGGCCAAAGCCAAGAAATGCGAAGACCAAGAATTAAGTATCAAAAAAACCACGCCTAAGCAGAAGTATCTGATCGAAAGATTGGAGCTTTATTAAACCCATTGTAATTTTCAAGCTCATCCCTCAACTAATAAAATAAAAACCAAAACTATGAAAAGAAGAATGTTGGCTATGGCAATTGCCCTGATTTGCAGCTTTGCCACTTACGCACAAACTGCAGATGCAATTATTACGAAGTATTTCGAAAACACAGGTGGTATCGCCAAATGGAAAGCTTTGCAGGGAATAAAAATTTCTGCCAAAGTAAACCAGGGTGGAATGGAAATACCGGTGACGATCTATCAATTAAAAGATGGTCGCCAAATGACTGTGATTAGTGTTCAAGGTACTGAGTTCAAACAAAGTGTGTACGATGGAACTACGCTCTGGGGAATCAATTTTTCGAATATGAAACCTGAAAAGAGTGATGCAGAAACCACTGAGAATTTCAAGAGAGACCTTGGTGATTTCCCTGATCCTTTCTTAAACTATAAGGCACGGGGTTTCAAAATTGAATTGGTAGGTAAAGACACCGTTGATGGAACCACTGCTTTTAAAATAAAGCTTACGAAAAAGCCTGCTAAAGTAGATGGCAAAGAAGTAGAGAATGTAATGTTCTACTTCTTTGATGCTGAAAGTTTTGTTCCCGTTATGACAGAAGCTGTTCTAAAATCAGGACCAGGCAAAGGAGCAACAACTCAAATTAAAATGAGCGACTATCAGGAGGTAAATGGTTTGATGATGCCATTCGCACTGTCGCAAGGAGCTAAAGGTGGTGCAAGCACACCGATTGTTGTTACAGGAATTGAGATCGATCCAAAAGTAGACGATGCAGCATTTATATTCCCCGCAGAGAAATAAAAGAATTCATATAACAGAATTGAAAAAGCGAGGCGATGTAAACATCGCCTCGCTTTTTATGTTAACACCATGAATGCAGAGCTTCAACTTCTCTTACCCAATCTTCTCAATCACCAGATTATGATTGGTGTAAATGCAGATGTCAGCAGCAATGTTCAAACTCTCTCTTACGATTTCTTCCGCAGTTAAATGAGGCGCATGTTTCTTTAATGCCAAAGCAGCGGATTGAGCATACATCGATCCTGAACCAATAGCCGCTACCTGATTATCCGGCTCCAATACATCTCCTGTTCCGGAGAGAACAAGAATTTCATCTTTACTTACCGCAATTAACATGGCCTCTAATCTTCTGAGGAAGCGATCCATCCGCCAGTCTTTTGCTAATTCAATAGCAGCACGTTTCATGTTGCCACCATATGCACCGAGCTTTTCTTCGAAGCGATCTAATAAGGTAAATGCATCAGCTGTTGAGCCCGCAAAACCGGTCAGCACTTTTCCATCCTGCAGCCTGCGGATTTTCTTGACATTACTTTTTGCAATGGTATTCCCCATTGTTGCCTGCCCATCGCCACCAATAGCAACCTGATTATTATGAATAACCGCCAGAATAGTTGTTGCGTGAATTTTTTCCATGTGTGAATGTAATTCTGTTTTATTGAAAACCTACTCTTAAAACCTTGAACTTGAAACTTTGAACCTACCCAAGTCCCTTCTCTTTCGCGAGCCGTGTCAACAACGCCATCGCCTCTTCCCTATCGTTTTTAATTTCACCTTCGAGTATCGCTTCTTTTATTTGTTCTTTCAAATCGCCAATGATTCTGCCTGGAGGGAGATCGTACATCTTCATAATTTCATCTCCGGTTATTGGAGGTTGAAAATTCCGGAGGTGATCTTTCTGTTCTACTTCTGCAATCTTCTCTTCTACCAGATCAAAATTCTTGAGAAAGCGACCCACCTTGTCCATGTTCTTAGAAGTAATATCAGCACGACAAAGTTTCATCAATGCATCAATATCATCGCCTGCATCAAAAAGCAATCTTCGAATCGCGGAGTCTGTCACCTCTTTTGCTAAGGGTATCGGACGTAAATGTAAGCGAACCAGATTTTGAACAAACTCCATCTTTTCATTCATTGGAAGTTTGAGTCGTCTGAAAATATTTGGCGTCATGCGCGCGCCCCGGTCTTCGTGGCCATGAAAGGTCCAGCCATGATCCTTGTCGAATCGCTTGGTTGCTGGCTTGGCAATATCATGAAGGATAGCTGCCCAGCGCAACCATAAATCCTCTGACATCTTTGATACATTATCCAACACTTGAAGTGTGTGGAAGAAATTATCTTTATGTGCTTTGTTGCCAATGTATTCTACACCGTGAAGCGCAACCAGTTCAGGAAAGAAAAGATTCAGCAGTTTGCTATGAAAAAGTAATTTGAATCCATACGAAGGCACAGGACTCAAAATAATTTTATTCAACTCATCCGTAATCCGTTCCTGTGAAACAATCTTCAACCGCTCTGCCTGGCTCACGATTGCTTCATATGTATCAGCCTCAATATCATAATTCAATTGAGAGGCAAAGCGAATGGCGCGCATCATACGAAGCGGATCATCAGAGAAGGTAATGACAGGATCGAGTGGTGTGCGAATAATTTTCTTCTTCATATCCTCCTGCCCACCGAATGGATCGATCAACTCACCAAATGATTTTGCATTGAGGCTTATGGCGAGCGCGTTCATGGTAAAGTCCCTGCGCTTCTGATCGTCCTCTAATGTGCCATCTTCAACAATTGGCTTTCGAGATTCTTGTCTGTAGGATTCCTTTCGTGCGCCAACAAATTCAAAATCCATTCCCTCATACGGAATCTGGGCAGTGCCAAAATTCTTATAAATGTTTACATGTACATCAGTACCAAGTGCCCTTGCCACTTCTTGCGCCAATCCTATACCGCTGCCTATACAAACAAAGTCAATGTCTTTTGAAGGACGATCCAAAATCAAATCGCGCACGTAACCGCCCACTACATACGCTTCAATGTTGAGCCGATCAGCTACCTTACCTACTACTGAAAATATTTTATGTGAAAGCGAACCGGCTAAATTCATTAAAGCGAAATGGATTAGGGGGGCAAAGGTAATGGTTTAGAGTTTAAAGTTTAAGGTTACGGGTTTAAGGTTTTAAATTCTTGGTCGGTGACACTTTCAAATACAAATAATGTCGTTGGAAAATTTAGAAGGTAGGTCTATCTTGGAGTGCCAACATTTTAGAGGATATAGGCGATACTGCATATATACAATTGTTGGTCGCATTAATATTTGACGAGAAATGATAAGACATACGATTAAGAACTCCATACCAGTACGACCGCTGTATCTAATACCTATTCTTTTGACCCTTTTGAGTTGCGTTAATATGGACAAATGGAGATGCGAGATATATAATGATTACTTGAATCATGAGGTTTACGGTCGACTTGAAGAAAAGTATATTGATATGGAAGATCACGCACGAAAAAAACTCGTTTTGAGACTGTACGAAGAAAAAATAATAGAAGTCGAAGCGCCATACATTGTTGATGGACTATATGACACTTTAAAAATTGGTGATGAGTTAGCAAAAAAGAAGGGATCCACTTTGACTGTTGTCACCAGAGGACAATCTAAAAATAGAATTGAGTGTAGAAAAGTCGAATTGGTGTAATGAGAATTAGCTATTAAAAACTAACTACCATCAAGCGTTAAAGTAAGCCGCCCTGATGATGATGAACATATTAATTAAATACGGACTTGGCCGCTTCAACAGCATTTATTGTTCAGATAAACAGTTATCACACAATTAAAATTATGAAACAAATAACCATTCTATTCATCGGGTGCTTATTGATGCTAAGCTCATGCGCACCTAAAGTTTCAACAACCTTAAATAAGAAGTACAATGCTACTGATCATAATGCAGAGGTAAGGGTATTTGAACTTCAGGATCCAGTTCCCAATAGCGCTGAAGAAATTGGAGTTCTCAAAATCGGTGACACCGGGTTTACTACAAATTGCAGCTGGGATGTTGTGATCGGTAAAGCAAAAATGGAGGCTCGCAAAGCCGGTGGCAATGCCATCAAAATAATAAATCATACTCCTCCCAGTTTTTTCGGTAGCACGTGTCACAGAATTACGGCCAAGATCTTAAGGGTTTCGAATCTAGATGATCTGCCGATTATTGCTTCCATTGATAGTACACTGCTCAATGCAGACTATGCACTCTTACATATCTATCGTCAGGATGGGGTAGGAGTATTGGTAAGCTATGACTTACACTTGGATGATACGGTAATCTGTCACGTCAGCAATAAATGGAGAAAGACAATCAAAATTAAAAAAGAAGGATCCTATATGTTGTGGGCCAAGACCGAAACTAAAGAAGAATTACCAATCGATATTTCATTCGGACACGAATACTATATTCGTTGCGGTCTCACCATGGGCGTATTCGTTGGACGACCTAGCCTGAATATTGTAAGCAATGAAACCGGTAAAGACGAATCGCAATCCATTAAACTAAGTAAATCCAAAAAAAGAGATACGATTGTAACACTTGACGATAAAGAGATTGAGTGCCAGATAACCAGTGAGGATACTGAAAATTTTTATCTCACTATCTTTAAAGACAACAAAGAGATAAAAACCCAAATGAGAAAAGATCGGGTTAAGAGTGTTCAACGGAGTGAGTATTGAGAGCATATTAATTCTGACTATATAAAATATAGAACCTCTCTTTCAATCATGAAATACCTGCTCAATAAAGAAGAAACTAACCGACTTTACTTCAGATTAATTGAACCTTCCGATTTCAATAGCTGGATTGATTTCTTCAAAGATCCATCATCATTTAAGCATTGGATTGAACAACGACAAGATCCGGAAATTGAATGTCGCAAATGGTATGAGAAGCAAGAAAATCGATATGCAACGGATCTTGGTGGAATGAATGCTTTAGTGGAGAAATCAACCGAAAATTTAATTGGGTATAGCGGCTTACTCGTTCAATATGTTGATGACAAAGAAGAATTAGAAGTTGCATACTCACTCCTTCCCACTTACCGAAATAAAGGTTATGCAACGGAGGCAGCACGCAAATGCAGAGATTATGCTTTTAAGAATAACGGTGCAGATTCAGTAATCTCCATTGTAAGCATCACGAATACACCATCGGCCAATGTTGCCGTTAAAAATGGTATGCGATTGGAAAAACAAACGCTGTATAGAGAAAATCAGGTTAACATTTTTCGAATTGAAAAAG
>JBDTTT010000217.1:0-5869 GCA_039930485.1 Chryseolinea sp. | reverse complement strand
ATCATCTTCTAAAGTGTAATGCTTTCTCTTTTTTCAAGGTTTAAATAATCTGGCAATGTTGGTCGATTCTTCAATCCTTCACGAATTACTTTCAGTACTGCTTCGCGCTCTTCGCCAATTAATGTCAGTCTTGGTGGGCGAACAGTCTCTGTGCCAATTCCCGCTTCGGCTTCAGCCAACTTTATGTATTGAACAAGTTTGCTATGTGTATCAAGTTCTAACAGCGGCATAAACCATCGGTTGATTTCCAATGCTTCCTGTATTCTTCCAGCCTTTACTAAATGATAGATGGCAACAGTTTCTCTTGGGAATGCACAAACAAGACCGGCAACCCAGCCCTTCGCTCCCATCAATAAACTTTCCATGGCCAATGTATCGACACCACTTAAGATGCTATAGCGATCACCAAATCGATTGATCATGCGCGTTACATTCACTACATCGCGTGTTGATTCTTTTACCGCCTGAATATTTTTGCAGACTGTTAGGTCTTCAAACATATCGAGTGTTACTTCAGTCTTATAATCTACCGGATTATTGTAAATCATAATCTGAAGATCGGTAGCATTGGCTATCGCTTTGAAATATTCGACTGTTTCTCTGTGATCTGATTTATAACGCATTGGTGGTAACATCATCAAACCACTCAGGCCTGCCTTTGCCGCTGATTCAGAAATTTTAATAGCTTCGCTGGTTGATCCTTCCGCAATGTTTAATACAACCGGAACTTTACCTTCTACTTTTTGTATCGTAAACTTCAGCAATTCATTTTTCTCATCATTATTCAGAACACTGGATTCTCCTAATGTTCCGCCAATGATAATACCGTCCACACCGGCTTCAAGCTGCTCTTGCAGATTCGCTTCGAAGGACTGAAAGTCTAAAGAATAGTTCTTTGCAAATTTGGTTGTTACGGCAGGAAATACGCCTTCCCATGTGATCTTCATATGTTAAATCATTCGTTAATGAATAACAAATGTAGGGCTCAGCGAAGGTTGCCGATTCATCCATATTAACTACAACTGATACAATCTTAACAAGATTGTACACTATCCTCTTACGCTAATTTCGTAACCAGTTTTTCAGAAGGTTCACTTGATTTGGTGTTGGACTCGTAACAGGTTTATCGCAAAGCTTCACTGGATTATATTTCATTGATACAATATTGATAGGTTTTAAATGTGTGATAATTATCGAATGCTTTTGTTGAACAAATGTATACGTAAGGGTTTTCCTGATAACAACCGACCACAAGGCAAGCCTACCACTCTATTTAGCATTCAGAACCAATGCTTTTCTGGCCCAATACCTCTCTATCAGGAAAACACTGATTTGTCAAAATCAGAGTTCTCACCATCGAATAGCCAGCATATTCAGATGAACTTTGTCAGAGTTAAAGTAAAGACCCAAAACACAAACGTTATGGCTAAAAACAGAGATAGCAACAAGTTCATTAATACCATCGATGAATGCCTTACGAATGGCGTTAACAACGGCATCTTTCAAGTGTCGTTGCAAGATGAGGAGCTAAACGGAAGAGAGGTAACACTTGCGGGTAAGCGAGTCGTAAACTTTGGCTCATGCAGTTACCTCGGGCTTGAGGTCGATGAACGGCTGAAGCAAGGAGCAATTGATGCAACCATTCGATACGGGACACAGTATTCCTCCTCTCGTTTGTTTTCAGCTTGTCCATTGTATGAAGAACTAGAGGATCTGTTCTATAAAATTTTTGACAACAACCCTGCTATTTTAGCAGCCACTACCACGCTAACGCATCTTGCTGCATTACCTATTTTGGTGCAGGATAATGACTTAGTTATTCTTGATCACCAGGTTCATGGTAGCGTTCAGCTAGCCGTACAGCTTCTTAAAGCAAGAGGAACAAAAGTGGAAATGATTAAGCATAACCGCATGGATATGCTCGAAGATCTGATTAAAGAAAATCCAAACAAGTATAATAAGATATGGTACATGGCGGATGGATTGTATTCCATGTATGGAGACTATGCACCATTAAAAGACATACAATACTTAATGGAAAAGTACCCGACCTTTCACGTCTATGTAGACGATGCTCATGGAATGAGCTGGGCAGGTAAGCATGGCAACGGCTACGTTTTAAGCCAAATGTCACTTCACCCTAAAATGGTTTTAACTACATCCCTTGCAAAAGGATTTGGCACTGGTGGTGGTGTAACGGTGTTATCTGATAAAGAGATGATGCGTAAAATTCTGACGTGTGGTAGCTCTTACACGTTTTCAGGACCTGTACAGCCACCCATGCTAGGCGCCTCTATTGCCAGTGCTAAAATACATCTGACAGATGAAATCTATTCGCTTCAAAGCTCTTTAGCGGCAAAACTTGATCTCACACAAAGCATTATTGAAAAATATGATCTACCTCTTGTGTTGCCGTCAAACTCACCCATTTTCTATTTAGGATTAGGGTTACCACGGGTGGGCTACAATATGGTGAAGCGTTTATTGGATGAAGGTTTCTACACTAATATAGGAATTTTTCCGGGTGTACCGGTTAAGTGTTGTGGACTTCGTTTGGCGGTTACGAATGGTCAAACGAATGATGATATCAAAAATGTTCTTGATGCGTTTCAATATCATCTACCTAAAGTACTAGAGGAAGAAGGTCAAACCGTAAATGATATTTGCACCAATTTCAATCTTCCTTTTGAACAAACGGTGAAACGCTACAGCAATACCTTAGCGTATGAACCTGATTCTGATAAACTTTTAGTACAGCATGAAACCACCATTCATGCGGTCGACAAAACAGTATGGGACGATCTGCTAGGTGATAATGGAACGTTTGATTGGCAAGGCTGCCGGTTTTTAGAAGAAACATTTTTCGAAAATCCAGAACCGGAAAACAACTGGAAGTTTCATTATTTAATTATTCGCGATAAAAATAAAAAAGTCATTTTAGCCACCTTCTTCACGGAATTGCTCTGCAAAGATGACATGGCCGCTACTGCGGCCGTTTCCAGACAGATTGAAGAAATGCGAAAAAAAGATAAGTATCACCTTACTTCGAAGGTAATTATGATGGGCTCATTGCTAAGTGAAGGCAACCATCTATATGTGGATAAAAATTCTACACACTGGCATCAAGCTATGCGGGAGATGCTAAATCTAATGAATGAAGTAAAGCAAGCCTGTGGGGCAACTGCTGTGCAACTACGCGACCTTGATAGCAATGATGTTGAGTTGAGTGATTTCCTGATTAAGGAGGGCTTTATAAAAGTAAAAATGCCCGATACTCATGTGGTAGACAATCTGGAATGGAATACACAAGACGAATTTCTCCAAACCTTATCCTACAAATCAAGAAAGCATGTTAAAAAACACATGATAAACAATGAGCACATCTTTGACATTACAATAAACAAGGCAAATGAAGCTTCACCAAAAAAGATACAGGAATGGCAGAGTCTGTATGAAAATGTGAAAAGAAAAAGCTTTGAGATCAACACATTCGATTTGCCCGAAAAGTTTTTTTCCAACTTGGCAAAGGACGAAAATTGGGAGACCATGAACATAAAAGCAAAGGGCAGCGATACCCCTACCTGTTGTGTATTCTCTTACACATCATCAAAGAATAATTATTGTCCGGTGGTGATTGGTTTAAACTATGAAGAAAATGAAAAATATTCGGGCTACAGACAAGCCCTGTATCAACTCACAACCAAAGCTGCAAAAGGTAAATATTCAAAGCTGATATTAGGTATGGATGCAAGCATTGAAAAAAGAAAGATAGGAGCAAAAATAATTGAAAAAAGCGTCTACGTTCAGGCTAATGATAATTTCAATATGGAGCTGATGTCCACTCTTAATCAAAATGAAAACTGATTATGAAGAAATTTGAAAACGACTACGTGGCCATTTGGATTGATGACGATATTCTATTCAGTAACTACAAAAAACAATTGTCGTTGGACATCGCCAGTGCAAAGCAAATCGTGAAAGACCGGGTGGAGTTCACAGGAGGCAAATCCTATTTTATACTGATTGACTTTACAAATCTTAAATCAACCACCAAAGAAGCGAGAGATTATATGAATGATCCAAATGGAGGATTGACCGGGCTTTTGGGTGGAGCATTCCTATCGAATAATGTAGTGGCAACACTATTCGTAAATCTTTATCTCAAAGTAAATAACCCAGCTATTCCTGCCAAATTTTTTACCAATAAGGCAGAAGCAATCAGTTGGTTGAAGAAAGTGAAAATTGAGAATAATCAACTTGCCAGTATATGAGAACCGGAACATATTCGCACGGAATTTTCTACTTGGAAAAAAGCAGTGACATCATTTTTGTGGAGTTTCCAAATAATCTGAACGTGAACTTAGCTATTGCAAAGGAGCTTGTTGCTAATCGATTGAATTTCACTGAAAATAAAAAACATTACTTTGTTATTGATGTATCCAATGTAAGAGCGATCAGCACGGAGGCAAAAGAATTTCTGCAACACCCGAATGGCGGTTTGAAAAATATTTTGGGAGCCGCCTTTATAGCTACCAATCCGGTTGGTGTACTCTTTGCAAACATTTTCATAAAAACTCAAAAATGTTTCGATGCAAAACTATTCACGAACAAGGAGGATGCCTTCGAATGGATTGTGGAGTATAGATAAACGGCTAATATAACGGATGAGATACTTTAATTTTTAGGAATGGAAATAGTCAACAACCAGAGTGAAAAGACAGAGGTTAAAGCTGATATTCTAGATAAATTATTAGAATTGAGCGAGGCTATGCTCCATGGTGACTACTCAAAACGCATTCTGGTCGATTTTGACGATGAGACGATTACCAAGATTGTGGATAATTTGAACCAATTAGCGGATAAGGTGCAGCTTAATAAAATTGGAGACGACTATAGCCAGGAGCAAACGGTTAACGATTTTATTGAAGTCATCAGTTCATTTGCTAATCTTGATTTTAAACAAAAGTTACCCATATCAGAAAACGGAACCATTATGGATGCCATTGCAACGGGTATCAATGTGCTGGGAGATGAACTGGAACAAAGTACGGCCTCGAAACAGGAATTAGAAGTCGAGCGTAATCGGTTAAATGAAGCACAGGCAATTGCAAAAGTTGGTAGCTGGGAATTTAACTCTGATACCTATCACTTAAAATTGTCAGACGAAGCCTATCGCATATTTGAATTGGAAGCAATGCCTGGCGATAAACTTTTAGAAAAATATTTAGAAAGAATTCATCCGGAAGACCGTGCCTCGATGGATCTCTTTGTTAAAGAGGCTCTCGAAAAGCATGGTCATTTTGCGATGGAGTATCGAATCATTTGTCGTGATGAGCCTATAAAATACATTCTTTGCATAGGCGAGGCATCACGAGATGATAAAACTAAAGCAATGGTTGTAAAAGGAACCATTCAGGATATCACAGCGCAAAAAAGGACTGAAGAAACCCTCAAAAAAGCGAAAGAAGATGCAGAGTCAGCCAATAATGCCAAGAGCTTGTTTCTGGCTACTATGAGTCACGAAATACGAACACCTCTTAATGGTATCCTCGGCCTCACAGAGATTATGATGGGAGAAGAGATCAGTGATGCGCATCGCGATTACCTGGAGATCATCGCCAGTTCCGGAAAGAACCTGTCTCAATTAATCAATGACATCCTTGACTTTAGCAAAATAGAAAGCGGTAAACTTCAGTTGGAGAATATCAATTTCGATTTTAACGCGGTGGTATCATCCAATATTAACCGGTATAAATTTCTGGCAAAACAAAAGGGACTTGTATTATCTCATCATATAGATGAATCCATACCCAAGGACGTCATTGGTGATCCAAACCGTGTTTCACAAATAATAACCAACCTGATTGGC
>JBDTTT010000216.1:0-5891 GCA_039930485.1 Chryseolinea sp. | reverse complement strand
GATCGCTTCATTCCAAATCGCCAGATCTTCAACAGTTGAGTAGAGGGCTCCTGCTCCGCCCGCCCACGACATATCCCAGTTGGTGGCCATGGTATACTGACCATTCTCCTTTGTATATCCTTTCGCTTCATTTTGCAGATTCAATGTTGAACTGTGAACACCTGTGTTGGTCATGTGTAGCGGAACAAAAAATGTTTCGTTCAGATATTGACCGTACGGTTTGCCAGAAACCTTACCAATGATATGACCTAAAATAAAAAAAGCGGAGTTATTGTATAGCCATTTTTCACCTGGATTAAAATCGTACGGATCATTTTTGAAGAATGCGATCAGTGCTTCCTCGGTTATGGGTGAGGTGACCCTGGTAATGAATTCCGGCTTACTGGTGTAGCTATGAATACCTGAAGTATGCGTAAGAAGATGATGGATCGTGACTTCTCCTGCGCGTGGAAAGTCGGGGAGAAATTTCGAGAGCTTGTCTGTAACAGAAATTTTTCCCTCTTCCTGTAATTTTAAAATGGCAACTGCTGTAAATTGTTTCGTGATGGAACCAATCCGAAATTTTGTATCGGTTTTGATCAGTTCCTTTTTTTCAATATTGGCGTAACCAAACCCTTTTTTGTAAACCACTTTACCATCTTTAGAAACAAGAATAGAAATGCCCGAAGCTGCTTTTCCATTGAGTGAATTATACAGCCCATCGATCAATGCCTCTATTGGTGGAAGTGGAGTCTCCTTAGCACCTTTTGAAAGCAGTAAATGCGCTACATCTTCGCGGCCATTCAGGCGTGCATTGTTAAGGGCTGTTAATCCGGAAGCATTCTTTTTATCTACACTTGCACCGGCATCCAATACCATCTTGATCTGATCGATATCACCTTTACCCGATGCAGTGATCAGATAATCTGATATCGCATCTTTATTGAGGAGTCTGATCACGAATCCCCAACCTTGTTGCATGTCCTGAACCTTCAGTATGATTTGGTTGCTACCTGATTGTAATGTGATGGGCACCAAATCATCATCTTTACTTACACCACGTGGTATCCAGTTATCGTGAATAAGTTTACCGTTGTGCCAGATGCGCACACCATCATCGCTACCAACACTGAGAAATGTTTTTACTTCTTTATCCGATTTGATCTCCGCTAGTGCAAAGGCAGCGGCATAGTCGGCTCCTGAATACTGATTATCCAGATCGATGATATCTGAAGTTGCTCTGACCAAGGTCCAGGGATATTGCTTGCCCTTGATTGCCATTGGCGCAATCACTTTGCTATTGACTACGGTTATAGGTTGAAGGTCCTCCTTGAAAAAATTGATTTGAGTTTCTTCATTCGGATTTCCGGATGTGGTATCGAGTCGCACAGGTCCGGCTACGAGCCAGGCGGACATATATTGTTCACTCGCGGACAATGAATAGGATGCTTCACCATAGCCTTTAACTGGTTTTGATGGCTTCTTTTCTTGTGCCCACGAAAGAATCGGGAATAACAATAAGGCCAGTAAAACCAATTTTAATGATGATTTCGCTGAGGAGGATAATCTTTTTTGCATAAAACTGAATGATTGGTTGAAGGGATATTTATTTTGGAGAACAACACGTCATGGAAACAATACAGTAATTTAGCAAATATTAATCCATCCGTTAAAACCCGATTTGGAATTACACGCTTGTTACTGCTTTACTTTCTTTTTAAAGATTTCGATGACGTATCATAATTATGGTTAGGGATGCCTACCACTTTGATTTATCAGATTCAACAACATCTACAGCACTCCCAGCGATTTAAATACACAAGATCTCTGTCGCGCTGATTTTATTTGGGTTTCAATTGAGATGCCGCAGCTTCATCTACAAACCATTTCACAATGCCCTGCATCGGATTGATCAATTGGGCTGGATACTCTTCTATGTTCGACTCATCCTCCAACACATGATGAACAGCTTCAGCTTTCCCTCGACCATAAACTAAAAATGCAATGTGCCGCGCAAGATTAATCATACTTGCTGTCATTGAAATACGATATACATTTTGTTCTTTCAGAAATACTGATTGTACTGAAACGGATTGATCATGCAAAATGGGTGTGTGTGGAAACAGCGATGCGGTGTGGGAGTTATCACCTAGTCCTAAGAGGATTAAATCGAAGATTACTTCTTTCCCTTTAAAGTGTTTAACGATTTGTTCTGAATAATTTTTTGCTGCTTCATCGGGTGGAAGTGAAGTGTTGACAGGAAAAATACGGGATGAAGAGATGTTCAGCGGATCAAACAAAGTTCGTCTCACCATGTTCGCATTATTCTGCGCATCATCATTGGGTACATTGCGTTCATCTCCAAAGAAGAAATTTATTCTACTCCAATCCAATTGCTTTCGGTATTGGGATGATGCCAACATTTTGTATAATAATTCAGGAGAGCTACCGCCTGATAAAACAATATTGCATTCTCCACGGGTGGCTATTGACTCTTGCGTTACGATCACAATATAGTCTGCAATAGCAACGATTACTTCGGGTACGGTTTTGTAAATATGAAGTGTCATCTTATTTCTTTTTGTCTTCTATGGGCAATGTGAACCAATGAAATCCATCTTGAGCAACGAGTGCTTCTGCGATTTCTGGTCCCCACGAATTGGCAGCGTAATTCGGGAAGTTGATACTTTTCCTAGCCTCCCACGAATGAAGTACGGGCATTAATAATTCCCATGCGGCCTCAACCTGATCGGCACGCATAAAAAGAGTCTGATCCCCCATTAACGTATCAAGCAACAGTGTTTCGTATGCCTCTGGTGTTTCTTCTGCGTAGGTACCGGCATAATCGAATACCATGTCTACTGTATTCAAAAACATATCCAAACCTGGTCGCTTGGTTTGCAATTGAAGCCGAATACTCATCTCCGGTTGAATGCTGATGATGAGCCTGTTCTGCTGCCAGTTATCAGTTGCTTCTTTTGGGAATACAACATGCGGAACATCACGGAACTGAATGGTTATAATAGAAGACGATTGATACAACCGTTTACCTGTACGTACATAGAACGGAACACCGTGCCAGCGCCAGTTGTCAACAAAAAATTTAAATGCTGCAAAGGTCTCAATATTCGAATGTGGATCGACATCCGCTTCTTCTCTGTAACCAGGAACTTCCTTCCCCTCCATCCATCCCTTACTGTATTGACCTCTTACTGCGAGCTTCCGAATATTTTCGGAATCAAATCTTCGCATGGCTCTGAGTACATCCACCTTGCGATTTCGAACCTCATCGGCATCAAAACTTATGGGAGTTTCCATTGCAATAAGACAAAGCAATTGCAACACGTGATTCTGTACCATATCGCGCAATGCTCCAGCACTATCATAGTACTCTCCCCTATTGCCTACACCCAATTGTTCAGTAACCGAAATTTGAACATGTTCAATATAATTCCGGCTCCATATTGGCTCGAGTATCGAATTGGCAAAGCGAAAAGCCATTATATTTTGAACCGTTTCCTTACCCAAATAATGATCAATACGATAAATCTGCTTCTCATCAAAAATACTGTTTAACAGTTTGTTTAATGATTTTGCTGATTCAAGATCGTGACCAAATGGCTTTTCAATAACAATTCTCGTGCTATCCGGATTACCAGCCAATTTGTTTTTCGAAATATTCTCTGCGATGATGGAAAAGAATTTTGGTGCCACGGCCAAATAATAAACCACCTGGGTTTCCTGCTTCCATTCATTTTTATAATGCTCTATCACCTTCCCAAATTCCGCATACGCACTTTCGTTATTCATGTCCATGGATTGATATGTAACATGTGATGCAAATTCATCCCATTTACTCTGTTCAGCTTTTCCTTTTCTTGAAAACAGATTGATACCTTCTAATAATTTACCACGAAAATCATCATCCGATATTTTAGAACGCCCGGTACCGATGATGATGAATTGATCGGGTAGCCAATTATCTAAAAACAGATTGTACAGTGCCGGTATTATTTTACGTTTGTTGAGGTCTCCGGTACCTCCAAAGATGATGAATACAGTTGGTTGTGATTTTATAGTTGAAGACATATAAGAAAATCAGTTGTTAAATGTTTATAAAGACTGGGAAATAGGTAGGAACAGTAGGGACAGCATGCATGCTGTCCCTACTGTTCCTACCTATTTCACGTTCCATTCCGTATGAAAGACACCTTCTTTTCCAATTCGCTCATAGGTATGTGCACCAAAGAAATCACGTTGTGCCTGAATAAGATTGGATGGCATCTTTTCACTGCGCAAGGTATCGAAGTAACTCAATGCAGAAGCAAATGCTGGTAATGCTAATCCATGCTTCGCTGTATCAGAGACAACGGTACGAATACCTTCCAAACTATCCTTAATGGTTGATTGGATGGATGGATCTAATAGCAAGTGTTCGAGCTTTTCATTCGCATGGAAGGCCGAATAAATGGCTTCTAAAAATTCGGACCGGATGATACAACCACCTCTCCAGATTTTGGCAATCTGATCGAGTTTAAGCTCGTAGTGATATGTTTCAGAAGCTTTGTAAAGGAGATGCATACCTTGTGCGTAGGTCATCACCATACTGAAATAAAATGCTTTCTCAATTTTTTCGACATAAGCATTCTTGTTATCGGTAATTGGTTGATTTGAAGCATCAGCATATAGAACCGAGGCTTCTGTTCGAAGTGCTTTGTATTTTGATAAGTCGCGCATGGAGACTGCGATATCAATCATGGGAATAGGTAAGTTCACATCCATGCCAACTTGTGAAGTCCATTTGCCCGTTCCTTTTGATTTCGCTTCATCTTTAATTTCATCCAACAACAGATTATTTCCTTCCGGATTTTTAAAAGCAAAAATGGCAGTGGTGATTTCAAGCAGAAAAGATTGCAATCTACCTTTGTTCCATTGTTGAAATATTTTGTGAATATCTTCATTCTTTAACTGAAGACCTTTCTTTAACACTTCATACGTTTCAGCGATCAGCTGCATCTGGGCATATTCGATTCCATTGTGAACCATCTTTACAAAATGTCCTGAAGCGCCCGGACCGATATACGTTACACAGGGGTCTCCTTTGACCCGTGCAGCAATTGAATCGAAAATAGGTTTCACATGTTGATATGCTACTTTGTCACCGCCAGGCATCATGCTTGGTCCGTTTCGCGCACCTTCTTCTCCACCGGAAATACCCATTCCAAAAAAATGAATTGCTTTTTGTTCCAGCGACTTTGCTCTTCTTTCGGTATCGGTGTAATGCGAATTGCCACCATCAATGATAATATCTCCTTTATCCAACAGGGGGAGTAATTCAGCAATGACACTGTCTACAATTTTACCGGCCGGCACCAGCAACATAACTGCACGAGGACTTTCAAGGCTTTGTACAAATTGATTGATATTGCTAAACCCTTTCACCTGAACATGAGCCAACTGATTGAGTTTGGAGACTTTGTCTTCGCTTTGATCGTATCCGGCAGCGGAAAATCCGTGGTCGGCAATATTCAGAAGCAGGTTGCACCCCATCGTGCCAAGGCCAATCATACCAAACCTGAATTTCTTTGTTTCTGTCATAAAGTTCTTTTGATTTTGATCGTTACAATCGTGTATTATCTTTTTTATTCACAATCTGTTCTCCCAGATTTCATGAATCGTGACAATATCCTAAAATAAAGCTTGGGTATAGACCGTTTGGAATTAATATTTTGTTAGAAATCAGAAATGAATTTATTTTTCTAACTGCTCAACTTTTTTCAATCTTCGCAGATGCCTTTCGCCACCAATGAAGTTTGCCTTTAAAAACGATTGGATGAGTTCTTGTGCCGTGGCTAAACCAATTACCCTCCCTCCCAGGCAAATCAGATTCATATCATCATCCTCTACACCCT
>JBDTTT010000215.1:0-6021 GCA_039930485.1 Chryseolinea sp. | reverse complement strand
TCCATCGTTCGGCCAGCTTATGATTTCATTTTTGATAAAGGAAATGTTGAAGTTCGAATTCCATTTAAAATTTTCATTCACAATAGGTGTTCCCCCAATGGTAAACTCCCATCCTCTGTTTTGAATTTCTCCTGCATTCGTAGTGATGGTGGAGTAACCCGTTGTTCCTGCAATATTCGAATTGTTCAGCAGCTTTGTTTTATTTGACTTGAAGTAGTCGATTGACCCTGATACTCTGCCATTAAATAACTCCCAATCCAGACCAACATTAAGTTGCTCGTTACTCTGCCAACTTAAGTTTGGATCAGCAATGTTACGTGGCTTCAAACCTGATGTTCCATTGTACTTGGCTGGCTGATAGTATGAAACATTTTGAAAATTCCCGATCTCCTGGTCACCTGTAATACCATAGCTACCGCGAAGCTTTAAATAGTTCAATGTTTTTCCTTCACCAAAGAAGTCTTCTTCAGAGATGGCCCAACCCGCAGAGAAGGATGGGAATACTCCATAACGTTTATTTGTAGGGAAGCGTGAAGAGCCATCAGCCCGAACAGTGGCAGATGCAAAATACTTTCCTTTGTAATCATAATTCACGCGAGCGAGGTAGGAAACCAAACCATAAGACGTTGAAGAATTAGTACCGTTTGTAATTATGGCAGCACTTGAAATTTTTTGAAGACCACTTCCTATTGGAAATCCTTGTCCTGTGATCGAGGTATAGTCTGATTTTGATTCTTGCATGGTAAAACCAGCCACTACATTAACATTGTGTGCTTCGCTAAATGTTTTAGAGAACGTGAGAATGTTTTCGTTGAGCCAGGTTAGCTGCTCAAAATTTCCTTTGAATGCTCTTCCGCTCACTGCTTCAGCATCGGCAGTGATAGGCGAGAAAAATTGATCATCACTTACATAGCTATAATCGGTTGACCAACTTGTTCTGAATTTTAAAGCAGGTGTGAATTTATATTCAGCAAAGACAGAGCCGATCAAACGGTTTGTATTGGTGTACGCAATAATTTCATTCGCTGATAAAACAGGATTGTCTGATAGCCAGCTAACTTGGTAATCTTCGTAGTTTGAATAGTCACCAAACTCATCATATACAGGCATAAGAGGTGATGCACCGATAGCATTGGTGATGATACCTGTATAGGTATTATCATTAAAACTTCTTCTGTTGTTGGAATGAGATACGCTTGCACTTAAACCAAAAGAAAGTTTTTCGGTTGCTTGATGATCCAGGTTGGTTCGAAGTGTAAGGCGTTTAAACGCTGAGTTAATCACAACACCTTCCTGATCAAAATAAGATCCACCAACATAGAACTTTGTTTTTGCATCACCACCGGAAGCAGAGAGTTCATAATTCTGAATCGGTCCGGTTTGAGTTACAGCATTCAACCAGTTGGTATTGACTGCTCCTGGACCAGCAGAATAATTCAATGGATCAGTAAGAACAGAAGGATCAAATCCAGGACCGAATACTGTGTTATCATTATTGTATAAGGCCAAATCATTTGCACGAGCCTCTTCATTTAAAGCAACAAATTCATCGGAGTTAAGAAAGTCAATCTTGCGCGCTACCTTCTGAACGCCCGCATAGTAATTGAAATTGATTTTTGTTTTGCCGGTTTTACCACGCTTGGTTGTGATGAATACCACACCATTTGCAGCACGTGCTCCATAGATTGCAGTAGCCGATGCATCTTTCATCACGTCTACCGATTCAATATCATTTGGATTGATATCCGCAATTGAACTAACGTTTTGCCCACTACCCACAACATTACCTTCTGTATCAAAAGAAGTAGCAAGCGATGAATTACTTTCACTCAACATGGGCACACCATCAACTACATATAACGGATTACTCGCGCCTCGAATACTCACCAACATTCCTGCACCCGGTGTTCCTGATGCAGAAGTAATATTGACACCTGCCATTTTACCCTGCAAGTTTCCAGCAACGTTAGTGGTAGGCTGATCTTTAAATTCATTATTGCGCACTGAGCCAACTGCCCCTGTTATATCCTTCTTCTGTTGTGTACCATATCCCACTACCACAACATCCTGAAGCTGCACTACGTCAGAACCCATTGAAATATCAATTGTAGTTCTGTTTCCAACTTCAACTTCCTGAGTTTTATATCCAATAAAGGAAAACACAAGTATTGCATTTGGTGATACCGAAAGAGTGTACTTACCCGAGATGTCAGTAGTAGCACCATTCGTAGTTCCTTTTTCAATAATGCTTAAGCCGGGCAAAGCGCTGCCATCGGCTTGATCGGTAACCTTGCCATTTACCGTAACCTTATCTGTTTGCGCAAGGGCCGACAGGGTTATGATAAGCGCCAAGAGTGAGGAGTAAAATTTTCTCATGCAGTTTTGGGTTTGATCAACAGTTTATTTGATTTTTCAGTGATTTAGCGGTATGTAATTCTAAGAATGTCAAATCCGCCAAAAAAACGGTCAAATAAATATTTTCAATATTAAAATAGTATGAAAATCAAGTATTTACGATGTCATAATTGGAGTGATCACATCTGACGGTCAGATCTTTGTCAAATTTATTAGATTTGTTGGATATGATTCCTTCCCGAATTAAAGAAGCTATTGAGGCAAACCCTGAATTAAATGAGCAACTCTTAGCCAGTGGCCTGGGATTGGATTGGAAGAAGTTTAATCGAACGGTTTTTGAATTTATTGCGAGACGTATTAATAAAAGAGTAACGCAAGGAGCGATTAAGAATCCCTCGCTCATTATTGAGAAACTCATCATTGGAAAAGATCAGATTCAGAGTCTGCTGTTTGAGAATAAACTTTCCAGCGATGAAGCCTTCATCAAATACCTTTCACAACTCAGCAGAACATTCAACTGGATAAGCGCAAAAACGCTTCACAGTTATTGGAACAAAGGCAAAGCAAAAGACACAAAACTCAATGTGCTGTTAGTTTATCTATCGGTGGAAATTGGTGATTGGGACGATTGGAAAAAAATTCAACCATCAAGCATTTTTAGAAGTGTGGTCGGAAGAATAAGCAAGAGAAGTGGGCCGCAAGATTTGATCAAAAATTATTACCTCGGAAGTTATTATCTCTATTATCCAAAATCAGACAACAGTGAATCGTTGGTGAAGGCTCCGTTTATTATTGGATTAGATGAACGCGGACAAATCTATGCTGAGACGTTGACAGAAGGGCATCCTTACAAAAGTAGTTTGATTGAAATACGCGAAGGTATTTTATACATCCATTGTGAGAATCAACTCTTCGATGAAAAAGAGAACCACATCTTCAATATTGGGAACGAAACCAATCCGGAAGTTCTATTTGGAATCTCAAACACGATCAGTGTAAAAAAGAAATTGGCTATTGGAATTCGAAATGTATTGGTGAAACAGAAGGAAAGCTTTACGGAAGACAATTTCGAGGAGAAAGAAATACCATTAAACACAACCTATAAAAGTGATGGCGAAGAATCCATCATTCTGAAACACTTCCTGAAGCAAGGCATCAATCTGATGACTTCTCAGTATTGCTGTTCATTAACAGCGCTTCAGGAGAAGGTGAAATGAAATTGCCACGAATACACGAATAGAATTCATTCGTGTATTCGTGGCAATTATGTTTTTTAATTCACTTTAATTAATTGCACTTCAAATATCACAGTTGCATAAGGTGGTATTTGTTCGCCAGCACCCTGATCACCCCAGCCGAGTTCAGATGGAATATAGAGCATCCACTTATCACCTTCGCGCATGAGTTGCAATGCCTCCGTCCAACCCGCAATAACTTCGTTTGCTTTAAACACTGCTGGTTCACGACCCTCTGAACTATCGAACACCGTTCCATCTACTAACTTACCAGTATAGTGCACCGTAACACTTGCATCGGCAGTAGGTACTTTACCTGTAACAGCACCAGCCGTTATCACTTTATATTGAAGGCCACTTGCCGTTACCTTTACACCTTCTTTTGTTTTGTTATCGGCCAAAAATTTCACGCCCTCTTCTTTTGCTTTAAGCGTTCTCTTTTCAGCAGCGGCTTGCATGTACGCCTGCACAATTGTTGAACATTCCTGTTGCTCCATTTTCAAGGTCTTGCCTTGAAATACATCTTTCATTGCAGCATTGATAGCGTCTATATCAAGCGAATCACCCCCTTGTGATTTTAAATTGTTGGCAACCAATACCCCCAAACCATAGCTGGCTTTTTTGTGCTTATCATTTAGCTCGATAGGTTTTGGATTTTTAAGATCATAAAGTTGACCTTTCAAACTGACAAGTTCTGCCTGTAATTCCTTCTTTGATTGGGCATATACAGTGGTGCCGATAAATAGTATAAAACAAAAGAGATAACCTTTCATATTCTGAATTTTAATGAAGGGGCAAAGAAAAGGAATTATTTGATAATTTTTAACTGCCTTGAGGGGGGATTGGCAGGAATACTCTATTGATTAAATAGTTAGATTAAACATCCTACACCTTTAAGATGTAGGATGTT
Organism: Chryseolinea sp.; assembly: GCA_039930485.1. Classification (GTDB taxonomy): domain Bacteria; phylum Bacteroidota; class Bacteroidia; order Cytophagales; family Cyclobacteriaceae; genus Chryseolinea. Next base: position 1,521 of record JBDTTT010000215.1, on the reverse strand, counting down.
TATATTAAGCTCTTGCCAGCTTGCTCTTCCAATAACCATAGCTGAAATAAATTGCCAAACCAAAACCCATCCAGCCAAAAAACACAATCCAGCTTTTGGCTGGTATTTCAATCATCAAATACAAACAGCACAACATACCAAGTACAGGTATGAGTGAAAGTTTTCTTAAGAATGAATACACGGTTATAACAGAGGTAATGATCATAAAAATGAGGAATAAAATTTCCTGGTGTGATTCGTGAGAGAATTCTGCCACTGAATTGATCACGCGTTCGTGAAAGCCATAGACGAAAACTGCAAACAAAATCGGCACGATAAATTGTCCGTTAATGTAAGGTAGGTTGAATCGCTTCTCATTTGATTTTTCTTTCTTGGGTAACATCAACACGCCTCCGCACACTACGGCAAATGCAAACAATGTTCCGATGCTGGTAAGATCTGTCATCAAAGCACTTTCAACAAACAAAGAAGGTACTGCCACAATAATTCCTGTTATGATCGTTGAAAATGCCGGTGTTTGATATTTGGGATGGATGTCACCAAATCGTTTGGGCATCAAACCGTCACGGCTCATACTCATCCAAATACGAGGCTGGCCAATTTGAAAAACCAACAACACACTCGTTGCTGCTACTACCGCACTCACTGAAATGAAAAAACCTACTTTGCCTAAATGAATTTTTTCAAATACATATGCCAGGGGATCAGCCACATTATCAAACTCAGCATAATTCACCATACCCGTAATGACCAATGTAACAACGATATAAATCACTGTACATATAATGAGGGAGTAAATCATACCACGCGGCAAATCGCGTTGGGGATTTTTACATTCTTCAGCCGTTGTAGAGATCGCATCAAAACCGATGTAAGCAAAGAAAACAGCTGATACTCCTTTTAGAACACCCGTAAATTGATTCGGCATAAAAGGTGTCCAGTTGTCGGTGTTAATGTAGAAGACCCCAATACCCACAAGCACAGCAAGTACTACAAGCTTCAAACCCACCATAAAGTTTGCACTGCTTCTGCTTTCGCGAATACCAATAAAGGCAAGAATGGTGATCAGGATAATGATTATAAATGCTGGAAGATTGCAGATGAATTTAAATCCGGAAACAATCGGTGCAGTTGTCCAGGCCAAACCTTCAGTTGAAGTGCCTGCAGCGACAGCTACTTTATACATTTTTTCAGCAGTGGTTGGGTCAGTTGCGAGCCACGCTGGCATGTGAATGCCTACTCCTTCCAATAGATTTATAAAGTAACTACTCCAGGAAATGGACACCACTACGTTACCAATACCATATTCCAAGATCAATGCCCAGCCAATAACCCAGGCTGTAATTTCTCCAAAGGTTACATATGAGTACGTGTAGGCACTGCCGGCAACTGGTACACGTGAGGCAAACTCAGCATAGCAAAGTGCGGTGAATCCGCAGGTAACAGCTGTAATTAAAAAAAGGAAAATAACACCCGGACCCCCATCAAAAGCGGCCTGACCAATGGTCGAGAATATACCAG
>JBDTTT010000214.1:0-6093 GCA_039930485.1 Chryseolinea sp. | reverse complement strand
ATAGCGGTGGGGATCACCTCTTCCCATTCCGAACAGAGCAGTTAAGCCCACCAGCGCTGATGGTACTAGGGTAAAACCCGGGAGAGTAAGTCGTTGCCTTTTTTTCACTTAAAGCCCTGATGATCAAAAATCATCAGGGCTTTTTTATTGGCTACAGGTTACACCACATACTCAATGATGGTAAAGCATTTTGGGGTTTGCTAGCAGAGAAGTATCTTTCAAGTTGGAATGAATACTTTAAATCATTGAAACAGAAACCACTCATCCTAACATTAGGATTTCTCTGCGTAACCGTTGGTGTATATTTCGCCTACAATCATTTCTTTAATCGCCATACAATTTTACCCTGGAACGTTGTTCCCAAAGAGACAGTATTGGTTTACGAAAGCAGCGGATGTGAAGAGTGCCTGAAGCGATTTGAGAATTCATCTGTAGCTAATATCTTAAAGACTGCTGCTTTTTCGCCCGAAAATGACTCGCTTCCCTATTTTTCAGATTTCCTTTTTTCTGCCAGGCCTGGCACGCTTATCTCACTACACGTTACCAAACGAGATGATTTTGATTTTGTGTTCTATGTCCCATTCAATCAGCAGATTGAGCGCGAAATAATTGCGAAGACTGACGAATTAAAGAGCAAAGCACAAAAGGGTATTTCGTTTTCAGAAAGAGAATACGATGGTGTAAAAATTCAGGAAATGATTAAGGGTAAAAAATTATTCTCATGGGTATTTTTGGAGAATATTTGGGTGGGAAGTTTTACCCCAATTTTAATTGAAGATGTTATTCGAACCTATCGATCTGAAGAGAGCTTTAAAACAAGAATATCGGGTGCCCAACAACTAGCAAGAATAAAGAATGATGGTGGTAATGTATATCTGAACCTAAAAGGATTTGCACAATTTGTCTCCCTTTTCACGAAGGAAGCGCCATCCCAAATTATTCAGAAATTTGGTCAATCTGCTTTATTGGATGTAAAGCAAGATGAGTATCAGAATTTTATCCTTAATGGATTTACTCAAGACAGTACCTTACACACGAATCAGATATTATCTGTTTTTAAAAATCAGAAGCCTGTTCCTTTTTCGATAAAGGGATTAGTGTCTAACCGAACAATTCTGTTTTCCAGCTATGGAATTAGTGATGGTTCACTTTTTTTTGCTGATTTAAAATCGTTTAACAAAGCAAATTATTTTACAAACGATACGTTAGCACAAGTGGAGAAATCTCTTCACGTGGATTTGCAAAAAATCAGGAGCAACCTCTCTGGAGAAGTGAGTGTGGGTTGGGTTGAATCAAAGAAGCAGAAGACATCTAAAGTAATTATCATTAATTCTGAAAACGGAACAGGCGAATGGCTTTCCACATTAAACACCTTATCTGAAAAGCTTAGCATTGATACTGTTTTTTATGAGAAGTATGCTGAGTACGAAATCCGGGAGTTACCTTTATTTCGATTTCCTGAAAAAATATTTTTCCCACTGGTTTCTGGGTTTGATAATACTTATTACACTCTTATTGGAAATGCAATTCTCTTAGCCGAGGATTTAGATGAATTAAAATTGTACTTAGATGATATCGACAGAGAAGACACTTGGGGGAAATCAGTAGCTCAAAATAAATTCCTGGAAACTACTTTACTTGAATCGAATATCAGCGTTTATATCAACACAAGTCTAGCGCTGAATGTTCTTTCCAACTCCCTTCAACCTCGTTGGAAGGAGTTTATTCAACAAAATCAAGCTCTTCTCAGCACATTGAACATGGGCTCTATTCAGTTCAGTCATCTGAATGATAGTTATTATACTAATATCTCATGGTCTTCTGGTATAGTAAAACCTGGAAAGAAAAATATCAGTGAGTCCTCTTCAAAGATCGTAACCAATTTAAATCAACCCATTTCAAGGTTCTTTGCAGTAAAAAATCATCAGACCAAGGCGACAGAAATGCTTGTTCAGGACGAAGCAAAAGAATTGCGATTAATTTCTGCTGATGGGAATGTGCAGTGGACATTACCATTAGATAATTTTATCATGGGAGAGGTTTTCGAAGTGGATTATTTTAACAATGGTAAACTTCAATACTTTTTTGCAACGTCCGGGCAGCTGCATATTATTGATCGGCTTGGAAAATATGTAGAACCATTTCCGGTTAAGATTTCGGAGCGCAACATAGATTTTGTCAGTGTTGTAGACTATGATCACAGTAAGAAATATCGTTTTCTTATTAGCGGTAAGTCAGGTAAATTTTGGATGTACGACAAAGAGGGCAAGAATCTGGAGGGCTGGAATCCAAACAAGGTGAAAGGAGAATTGTCGACAGCACCTCAACATCATCGAATTCGAGGAAAGGATTACATCGTGATGGTGCAGAGCGATGGTAAAGTAAGCGTTGTGAATCGAAGAGGTGAGCTATTAAAAAAATTTCCATTGGATTTAAATGCCCGACCTTCCGGTGATTACTTTTTAGAAACGGGAAAAAATTCTTCTGATACCTATTTTGTTGTTATATCGCGCGATGGTTTTCGAATAAAATTTAATCTTGACGGAAAGATCCATAGTCGCGAAACGTTGTTAAAAAATAATCCGGATGCTCATTTTAGTCTTGTAGCAGAGCGCAATGGGAAATCGTATCTGATTGCTCGCCAGGAAACAAAACGACTTACTTTATTTGATGATGACTTAAAAGAAAAGATCACAAATGATTTCATCGGAAATAACGGAGTTGCGATTTCGTATTCAGATTTTGGTGCAGGCAGGACCTACGTTACCCTTACTGATCTGGTTCAGGATTTATCCTTCATTTACAATGGACAAGGGAAATTATTATCGTCAGTTCCAATAGAAAGTCATGCGATATTTGTTCGGCCCTCTGAACAAGAAAAAATAAGGGCATGTACCTTTTTGGATAGAAGTGTAACGATTCAGCCATTCTAAAAAGGTTACTTTTAAAATGAGGTAGTATTAAACCTAAATTAAATAATTCTATATGAAGCGAATTTATTTTTATGCGTTTTCTGCTGCATTTGTGCTTCTTTCGATCGTAAATGGAAAAGCGCAAGTACAGGTACATGTTGGGGTTACAACTGCGGTAAATGCCACCTTTGTGTTAGACAAAGGCTTATCAGAAGACCCACGATATAATTCTAAAATGACCTATAACACAGCACCGATTGGTTTTAATTTCGGTGTTGACTTTACAAATAAATTTGGTTTGTCATTAGAGTCTATTCAATCTTTTCAAGGTCAGGTTTATGATATAATTAATGTTGCTAACGAAGTTAAAGGACAACGTAAAATTGAGTTGACCTACATTCAGCTTCCATTATTGCTACGTTTTATGAGTGGTGGAAATGGAGGCGCTCGTGCTAATTTTAATATAGGTCCACAATTATCTTTTCTTACTCAAGGAGTAGAAAGTGTTCAGACGGATCAAGGAATATATAAAATGCCTGAGGGTCTAAATATAGAATCCATTCAACAGGACTTCCCTACAGCAACACAAAACCAAGAGCAACTTGCTAATGGAACGTACGAAATACCCGCAAATATGCCAACCAACGATATATTAACAAAAAAGGCTGATCAATTTAAAAACACCGAATTTCAAATTGCGGCTGCCTTTGGATTGGACATTGATATTGCTAAGCATCTGTACCTGACTACACAAATACGCGCGAACTATAGCTTAACTGATATGCGCAATGGTGATGTTATTGATGCTATAAAAAGTGGAAATGCCAGTGATCTTTTTGGTCAGCGCGCTAACTTATTAGTGGGTGTTCAACTTGGTTTACATTATACATTTGGTGTTACTAGATCATTCAAGTTTAAAAATTAATGGATTGTTAATGGTTACTAGAAATATTAACCTTCTAAAAAATCTTTATTCCAATAAAGAAAAAAGGAACCGTGGTGACGAGGTTCCTTTTTTAATGCTACGTGTATTCTTTTGAGTTGTAAAGCTGTTATCAAAAAAGAAGACCGATTACTATTCATCATCTTGAGATAGTAATTCAGTCATTTAGAAATCAGGACAAGGAATAATCAACTTATCTCGTGGCGGTTTACGCGGGTCGCGAATGGGCCATGTGTAAACTAGACTGATTTCATGAGCACCACCACTTCCTATACCAAGTTTTGAAACTGTGTAATCGTAACTGTATCCAATATTCAACGCATCCTTTGCACCGAGCTTCACGAAGCCTAGCATCAACACAATGGATTCATTGTTTACAAAACCATTCACATTTTTAAATGGAATACCTCTGTACCATGTACCCAATACTATAGGTTCGAAAGTAAAATACATACCGACATCAAGCTGATCAAACTTACCTTGATGGCGGTATTGAACAGCAGGTGAAATACTGCGTTCAGATTTACGAGCATAGACACCGCTGCCTACAACACCAGGCTTCATCCTAAATTTGAATCCACCGTGAACGGAATATTTTCTGGGAAGTGGACTATTCTCACCAATGAGACTTTGGTTAGGTTGCGTAAGGTGCCATGCTGAAACGCCAAGCCATGCATTTTTAGTAAAGAATACACCACCGAATGAAAGATCAACAAATGTTTTACTGGAATAGGTATTGAATGTTTCGGCTGTCTGAGGATTTATAAATTGACCCGTGTTTTGATCGTACTGATCACCAAACGTAAGCTTATCAAAATTAATGTCCCGATTAAAGATTGCCACTTGAACTCCAGGCCGAAATCCAATATTCTTGGTGATCTCTAATTCATAAGAATACTGTAATCCTAAACTAAGCGAGCGTAAACCTGCTAATCCTTCTGTATCGCGTGTCATGATCATGCCTAATCCACTTCGCTTGTCTTCAATAAAAACATCGGCATAAACTGACACTGAAGTAAAGTTAGCGTCAATTGCAGGCCATTGATTACGATAGTTCATGCCCACTCGCGCCTGCCCGGTTGCTCCTGTTAATGCAGGATTTAAATACAGTGGTGCTGCATAAAACTGAGAGAATTGTGGATCTTGTGCAGTTACCGCCCCAGCAACCACCAGCATTAATACGCACGAAAGAATGACTATTTTATACATCAACGTAAGTGAATTTGAATTCCACATATAAAGCAAAGTAAAGGAAAGATAATTGTTAATCGTTAATTGGGAATGTTTAATCGGTAAATGTTAATTGTTAAAAGGTAAAGAGCCGACAATCAGAAGCATCTGAATGATCTCAAGTGATACCCATTAACGGATAACGATTAACCACTAACTAAGCCCTAGTAACGTAAATTTTAGGCAAATTGTATACTTTATAGGAACTTAGGCGTTTTAGGTTTGTTCCGATTAAAGCCAAAGGGTAAGTTGAATAAGATTTGATGATGAAGATGTTGAATGACCGATTTTTTTTAAAGTCTATTATCCTGTTGTTAATTGTGGTGCCTCTTGCTGCGCAATCACAAAACTTTTCAGGTTACAATTGGTATTTTGGAGATTCCAAAACTGGAATTCGATTTAGCCGTTCGAATAATTTGCCAAGTCTTGTTCAAAACCAAGCCATTCCTTTTGGTACTGGTGGGAGTGCAGTGGCTTCCGATCAGTCCAATGCCAATCTTCTCTTTTATACCGATGGTAGAAATGTATTTGATGTGACCCATACACTCATGTCAAATGGAAATATATCGGTGACTACTGATAACACAACTAATCAACCTGTTGCCATTTGTAAAGTGCCAGATCAGAAAGGTCTTTATTATATTTTTCATCGCGATAATACCGGAGTGGTTAACTACAGTATTGTGGATATGAATCAATTTGGTAATTCAACTTTTCCTGCGCCAGCGTTGGGTGCTGTAACCGTAAAAAACATTCCTGTCCCAACTGTCCCCGCCCTGATTGGACGATCAGAAGCGATGATAACCATTCCACATGCTAACGGAAATGAATTCTGGTTGATCACCCATGAAAGTGGTACTACAAATTATTCAGTAACCCTCGTGCAAAAGCAAGTTGTAGTAGGTGTTCCCATCTTTACAACTACAACCATTAGTGGTCTAGGACTCCTGGACGAAGCGGCTAATTTTTCCTACCACCCAACATCCAAAAGAATTGCTGTCTCGCCTA
>JBDTTT010000213.1:0-6186 GCA_039930485.1 Chryseolinea sp. | reverse complement strand
CCTAAGGTTTTTAGTAAGAAATATCAGCGGTTTCATCATCCTCACAAGCATGGAAATTGATGGCGGTATCGGGTTGTCTAAATTGTCCTTTATGGAAACCAATTGGAGTATTCCTGTATACTCCCTGCATATACGCATCCCAAATCGGAAGTGCAGTATGTCCGCCTGATCCAAACTTCCAGGATGGAAAATGAATGCTGGGCTCATCTCCGCCTACCCAAATTCCAGTAACCAGGTTGTGCGTTACACCCATATACCAGCCATCGGATGCATTATCTGTTGTTCCTGTTTTTCCTCCAATTTCATTATCCCTCTTTACCGATTCACTTAGTGCTTTTGAAGTTCCTCCATCTTCTTCAATTCCTCCTTTCAACAAGTACAAAATCTTATACGCAGTTTCCTGGCTCATCACTTCTTTTGTTCGTGGCGTAAAACGTGCAACTACATTTCCATTTTTATCTTCAATACGGGTTATAAAGTAGGGCTCAGTATAGATTCCAAGATTTACAAAACCACTATATGCTGCCACTAATTCTTCGAGTGAAACAGAACTTGTTCCCAGTCCCAAAGAATACACAGGATCAAGCTTACTCGTAATACCAACACGATTTGCAAAGGAGGCAACGTTTTCGGGTTTAAGTTGCTCCATCAATTGAATTGTGATGGAGTTTAGCGATTTCGCAAGGGCTTGACGCAGGGTATAAGATTGTCCATCACCGTAACCACCATTCGAATTCTCAGGATGATAAAGGGCTCCATTCACATTTATTGTAGGAGAAATATCCATCATGGGTTGACAAGGTGAATATCCATCCTCCATGGCTTTGCCATATACAAAAGGTTTGAATGTTGATCCCGGCTGACGTTTACTTTGATGAACATGATCATACTTGAAATATTTGTGATCAATACCACCAACCCAGGCCTTAATCTCTCCTGACAGAGGATTCATAGAAAGCAATCCCGCTTGAAGAAATCGATTATAGTACCGAAGTGAATCCATTGAGCTGAAGAGGGTATCGCGTTCTCCGTTCCACGTAAAAATTCGCATTGGCTTTTTTCTATTCATTTCAATGTTGATGGAATCTGAACTCGGATCAAAACGAAGCAACAGACTTTTGTATGTGTCGGTCTGTTTTATTTTTCGGGGAAGAAAACTTTGCAGTTCTGTATAATGATCGTCAACCCAGGGGTTTTTATTTCCCCAGGCCTTATCAAATTCTTTTTGAATTTTGCGCATGTGGTTAGCTAATGCTGTCTCTGCCAAAATTTGCATCCGGCTATCAATGGTGGTGTATATTTTTAATCCGGAATCACGCAGATCATATCCATTTTCTTTACACCATGCAGATAAATTCGCACGCAATACACTTCTAAAATACGTAGCGTACCCTTGATTCTGATTTTGAACTGAATAGTTTAATTGCAAGGGAAGTGCTTTAAGCGAATCGCATTCTAACTCACTCTTTATAAAATAATGATGCGCCCATAATTTATTAAGTACATCATTTCGTTTTTGCCGGGCCCTCTCTGGAAATTCTATTGGATTAAATCGATTGGTTCCCTGCAGCATTCCCACTAGTAAGGCAGCTTCTTGTACTTTCAGTTTCTGAGGTGACTTATTGAAGTAAGTCTCTGCTGCTATCTTAATACCGTATGCATTGTTATTGAATGGAACAGTATTCAAATAAAGCGCAATGATCTCTTCCTTTGTAAAATTGCGCTCAAGCTCTACGGCTATTATCCATTCTTTTGTTTTGCTAATGAGTAATTTAAGCGTGCCCGCCAACCTGGCTAATTTTCCCTGAAGCTCTTCATCTCGTGTATTGAATAAGTTTTTAGCAGTTTGCTGTGTAAGCGTACTTCCTCCACCTTGCGCATTGCCTGTGATAATTCCCAAAAACACACGCAAGTAGGAATGGAGATCCATTCCTGAATGTTCAAAGAAACGATGATCCTCCGATATCACTAATGTATTTACCAATAAGGGAGGAAGTTCTTCATAGGTAATCTGGCTGCGATTGAAACGGAAATACCTGCCTAGCGAAACACCATCTGCTGAAATAACTTCGGACGATAAATCGTTTTCCGGATTTTCAATTACATTCAGGCTTGGCATACCACCAAACCAATCAAAAGGATTCTTAATAACCGCGTAGATGTACAAGAACAACCCAAGGGTTCCTGACAAAAGAGAAATCCAAATTACCTTAACCAGTTTATTGAACCACGGTCTTTCAATGCGTAAAATGGTTTTGATTCTTTGAAAAAAAAATGGAGATGAATTTGGTTTAACCATTGGTTTAAAATACTGATTTTAACATGGCTAAAGATATTGAATTACTTCAATACTAATTCTTACAAAATGGTTTTGGAGTATTCAATTGCAGTCCTTGACAGTTGTATCCCCTGTTTCAACTTTATTCAACAACGCGCATGCAACTAAAAGCTTGAAACACTCTTCCCAAAATACATCTATATTCTTATCCAAGATAAGAGATATTTTTAATACTTCTACCTGCTAAATCCTATACTGAAATAGTAAACGCGCAAGTATGAAGCTTGCGCGTTTACCATTTTTCAATGCGATTTAACCGCGTTAGAATCCGTTGTCAGTACGGTAAGTCGTGCGAGTGTAAATGCACCCAGGGCCATTACTAAGTCGCGCACAGCAACATCTAAATACTTACCACTAACGATCAAACTCAGTGCAATTAAAACAAGCCATATACTCACCAGAAGCGCTCCATACTGGGGCTTGATCAGCACGAGTATACCAGCAACAATTTCGATAACTCCAACAATCATCATAAAGGTAGAAGCGCTAAAGGGCAGCATACTGACCAATGTTGGACTTAAATAATCTGTCCAGGACGTAAGCAGGTTAGTGAATTTATCAGCTCCAGCCACAATCGGTACAATACCATAGGTAAATTTGAGAAGGGTCTGAAGGTCATTTAGTTTTTTTTGAGCGATGTCCATAATTGTATTTTTTAGGTTTACGATGATCATTAGAGATTATGGCCGTGAAAGGGTTACAAAATTTATTTTAACTGAACTTTGTAACCCTTTGAATTGATTATACCCTTATAGAATGAACGGTCACGATCAGTCTAAACCAACCCATGGAACAAAAAACAAATGGAAGTGCCACTTTATTAACGGATGAAGAAATTGTGGAGCGTGTTCTGAAGGGCGAGAAGAGCTTATTTGAAAAATTGATGCGCAAGTTCAACGCCCGCCTGTATCGTATTGGCATGTCGATTTTGAATGACGATATGCAAGTAGAAGATGTGATGCAAACGGCTTACCTCAATGCCTATTTGCACCTTGCCGATTTTCAACGCAAGTCGAGTTTTGGAACGTGGCTGACCCGAATATTTATTAATGAAGGTTTGCTTGTAGTAAAGAGAAGACAAAAACAAAACCATGTGCAGATCGGTCATCTTGAAAACGTGCAGCATTTAGAAACACCCTTACAAAGTCTTATGAACAACGAATTGAAATCCTTGCTTGAAAAGTCCATATCAGCCCTTCCAGAAAAATACAGGTTGGTGTTTGTGATGCGCGAGATTGAAGAAATCAGTACCAACGAAACCATGGATATTCTTAATCTCAGCGAATCAAATGTGAAGGTTAGATTAAATCGCGCCAAGGAAATGCTGCGCAATAATCTCGATCGCCATTACAAATCAGCACAGCTTTATGATTTCCATCTCAGCCGATGCGACCGGGTTGTGCAGTATGTTATGACGAAAATAGATTTGTTACCTTAATCATTTCAATTCGTAATATGATGACGGGACAAAAGGCAGACAACAAGCCCATCGAAATTGAACTTGAACCTGGAAAAGTATATTCATGGTGCCAGTGTGGTCGTTCTAAAAATCAACCCTATTGTGATACTACTTCACACCTTGGAACAGGTATAAGTCCTAAGAATTTTTCAGTTTCATCGCGCAGAAAAGTATGGCTTTGTATGTGCAAGCAAACAAACACACCACCGTATTGCGATGGTTCTCATAATAAATTGAATACGCGGGTTGACGTTTAAGTGAATATGAAACTCACTGTGCAAGTTGATTGATCTTTACCGGAAAGGAACTAATTTACACTGCCTGCACCAAAGCCCTTTTCCAAAAGTGCTCCAGGCAATTAGATAAACCGAAATGACTCCAAGAAAAAGAGTTAAGGGGATAAATTTAAAACTGACAAACAATAGCGTGCCTCCTGTAAAAGCAAATGCTATTCCAACCCAAAACAAGTGTGCTTTGCTTTTCTCAATGAGAGGGCCATTACAGTTCGGACAAACTTTATTGCTCATGCTTCACGAATCACATTTTAAACGACAAGAAAATTAAAGTTGCTTTGTCTTTTAACGAAACACTCCAAACCCTGATTCTCTGCCCCAGAGAACCTGCACCCTTCTCACCCTCTTCAGGCTATAACTACTGCTATAAAAACTCAAAATATAATCCATAGGCACTTCGGTTATTCCATTCAGAAATCGATTGCGGTATCAATTATTTGAAATTGAGTAAAGGAAATTCGAAAGCCCTGCTTTGATTGCTATTTTTAATCAAACCAAACCTCTGTAACAACCATGATACGCTTGACAAAGATCGTTTTGGCACTGGCCATTACCGTTAGCATTCTTGCAGGATGCTCCTCCGACAAGAGCAGTACAAATAACAAAACAACTTCAACAACCTCCCTCTCCGACCGAAGAAATTTTGAAAGAAGCAGCGATGAGGCCATCGAAAAAAAGATCGATGAGTTGCTAAGTCAAATGACCATTGAAGAGAAAATCGGTCAGATGACGCAAGTGAACAACTCTCAAATTGTTTCGAATTCTCAATGGGGTGCAGGCACTGACCTTCGCATTGAAATCAAAGTGGATACCGGAAAACTCGGCACGATGCTGCGTAAATATCACGTAGGTTCATTCCTTAACGGTATTGCTGTGCCTGCCGAAACCTGGTATCAGTTTAATAAAGATTTACAAGAAACAAACATGCGGACATCACGTCTGAAGATTCCGATCATCTATGGTGTGGACCATATGCATGGCCCTAACTATTTGGAAGGAGGAACTATTTTTCCGCAGGCCATCAATACTGCTGCTACCTATAACAATCAATTTCCCGCAGACATGGCACACGTTACAGCCATTGAAACAGCTGACCTTGGCCATCTCTGGCTATTTGCGCCTGTACTTGATCTTGCACGTACACCTTTGTGGGGACGGTACTATGAAACATTAGGTGAGTCACCTTATGTGGCTGCAACTATGGGAAGTATTTTCGTGAAGACTGTTCAAAGTGAACCTGACATTGCTCCTTATAAAATTGCGGCAACGGCTAAACACTTTTTTGCTTATTCCGATCCAAAGAATGGTTGGGATCGTGGCCCTTCTGATGTCTCAGAACAAACTCTTTATGAATTTCATCTGCCCTCCTTCAAAGCAGCTATTGATGCCGGTATAAAAACGGTAATGATTAACAGTAGTGATTTAAATGGTGAACCTGTGCATAGTTCCCATTGGGCACTAACTGAAATTTTGCGTGATCAATTAAAATTTAAAGGAGTGGCTGTAACCGATTGGGAAGATATTATCAGACTCTATCGCAATCACCGCGTTGCAACAGATGAAAAAGATGCTACTTATAAAGCGATTATGGCAGGAGTAGATATGGCCATGACACCTTATACTACTGACTTCTGCGACCATTTGAATGCATTGGTTAAGGAAGGTAAAATCAGTGAAGAACGAATTGATCTTTCGGTAAGCCGAATCCTCCGTTTAAAATTGGAAGTTGGATTGTTCGATAATCCCTATCCACGAAACGATCGCTTTAATCGCATTGGCTCAGCTGAAAATAAAGCGAAGGCGTTGGAAGCAGCTCGTGAATCGATTGTGTTAATGAAGAATGAAAATGTTCTTCCCCTTGCTTCTCCAAAAAACATTCTTGTGGCTGGCCCGATAGCAAATCTAAAAAGTCCATTGGGTGGTGGCTGGACCTTGCGCTGGATGACGAGCGATGAATCGCTTTATCCAAAAGATATGTTAACAGTTTATGGCGCTCTTCAAAAAGAGTTTAGTGGAGTTGCACTCGCTGCCAATGCAAGTGAACTAAAAGCAAGAGCAGCAAAATCAGACGCTATTGTAGTTGTGGTTGGCGAAAT
>JBDTTT010000212.1:0-6191 GCA_039930485.1 Chryseolinea sp. | reverse complement strand
ACCCACTATTTTCTTTTGAGTTTCTGCTCCACTTCTTGGAGCCAATAACATTCCGATAGCAACACCAATTGCGGCACCCGCCAACAATCCGCCAATTAATTTTTTAGTTTCCATATTTCTTGTTTTTAGTTTTTAAGATTCATCTACGTGCAATTACACATACGTTCTGCAACCCATTATAAAAATTAATGCCAACGTGCATACTGCTTATTCGGGCTTCAATTGCATTTAGACACATTCACTTCGAGGATCAAAATCCCCATCGATGGTATTTATTCTACGGGAAATGTGGAATCAAATAATTTTCACCCAATGACTCCTCTCTATAGGGTGGTCAAGTCACATTTTAATTTGTGGAGTTTAAGGCTTAAGAATGTAGAGTGGATTCCACACTTCTTCTAAAAATCACTGGAATAGAACGCCTGCGGAGCCTTAAAAGGATGGCATGTATTTCACACCTAAGTATTAACCAAACCCTGCTAACTGTTACGTTTTTGAGCTGGACAAACAACAACTAACAACAAATACATGAAAACAAGTATTTTAAAAATATCATTTCTGGCGTGCATAGCAGCCGGAGTTATTTCAGGTTGCAATCCCTCGCCTAAGAAAGAGGCTGAAAAAGTAGAAGAAGCAAAAGAGGATTTACAGGAAGCAAAGGAAGATCTTGAACAGGCTCGTCTGGATTCCATCAACGACTATCATAAGTTTAAAGATGAGGCAGATGCGCGCTTTGCGGAAAACGAAAGACAAATTGCTCTGCTAAAAGAGAAGGCTCAATTGGAAAAAAAAGAAGTGAGAGAAAAGTATGAAAAGGAGTTGAATGACCTCACCGAAAAAAACGCACAATTGAAATCCAGAGTTGAGGAGAATAGAAAGAATGCCAAAGATAAATGGGAAGAATTCAAATTAAATTTCAACCAGGAGATGGATGAGCTGGGTAAATCCCTTTCGGCTATGGCAGAGAGCAACAAGAAAAGAAGATAACATTACTACATAGGCTATTAATCTGAACTGAAAATTACAGAGCAGCAGATTCGTATAAACAGAGTCTGCTGTTTTGCCGCTCAACGAACAACAAATCATTTAGAATGAAACCACACATAGGATTATCAGAAAAAAAATTGAATGCCGTTACTGAAGTGTTATCGATCGTATTGGCCGATCAAGTGACGCTTTATACTAAGACCAGAAAATTTCATTGGAATGTTGGTGGTGAGAGTTTCATGGAACTTCATAAATTATTTGAAAATCACTATAAACAATTGGAAGAGTCAATTGACGAAGTAGCTGAACGTATCAGCAAGTTGGGTAACAAAACCATTGGAACCATGGTCGAGTTTGGAAAATTAACTTCTATTAAGGAGCATCCTGGTAAATATCCTTCATCAAAAGAAATGATAAAAGAACTTTTGGAAGATCACGAAACGATTATTATCTACCTGCGCAAATCAGTCGACCAATGTTCAGAAAAGCTCAACGATGCCGGCACGGCAGATTTTCTTACCGGATTAATGGAAGAGCATGAGACCATCGCGTGGACGTTGAGAAGGTACTTGAATTAAACAGAAAGGCTATGACAAAAGGGCTTCAATACTCAACATGAAAGTGAATTCGAACTCGGTCTCGCCAGAAGTACTATTTAAAAATTTAAAGGTTTCAAGAACACTAACGGAACCTGGAAAAAATAAAGTCGAAATGACCTATTTATACGAAGACGCAAGGGTCAAAAATGCGAAGCTCTACATTAAATACATGGTAAGCCTTCGGTGCAAGATGGTAGTGAAAGAGGAGCTTAAAAAGCTTGGTCTGCAAGCCATAGCAGTAGATCTTGGAATGGTTGAGTTGTTAGGTGATATAACAGCGGAACAGCTTGAACAATTAAAAACCAACCTGGCTACATCAGGATTAGAATTACTAGACGATAAGAAGAGCATTCTGATTGAACGGATAAAAAGTCTGATCATTGAACTGATTCATTACTCAGATGAAATACCGAAGGAAAATTATTCGGAATACATCAGCAAAAAACTAAAATACGACTATACATACTTGTCGAATATATTTTCTGAAGTGAAAGGAATAACTATTCAACAATTCATCATCATCCATAAGATTGAAAAGGTAAAAGAGCTTTTGTTGTACGATGAATTAAACCTAACCGAAATTTCCTACAAGCTGCACTATAGTAGTGTGGCCCATTTGTCCAATCAATTTAGAAAAATTACCGGGCTGTCTCCCTCCTTCTACAAACAATTAAAACAGAAGCGGAAAGATAATCTGGAAAGCCTATAATTATTAATAGAACTCAAAACAAAATAATGGTAACAACAAAAAAACTAGGAATTTGGATGGATCATTCAAATGCCCACCTCATCGAATTCTCTACTGACGATGGATACGAAGAAAAAAGAGTAATCGCATCGAAGTTTACCCACAGTGCAAAAGAGAGTAGTCTGGGCAAAAACGAAAACCTGATGCACAACAAAGAGAGACATCAGCAATCCGAATATTACAAAGAGTTGGGAGTAGTTATCCGAAACTATGAATCGGTAATCCTGTTCGGCCCTACTGATGCAAAGTCTGAGTTATTAAATACGCTGAAATCAGATCATAACTTTTCAAAAATAAAGGTTGAGATTAAAAACACGGATAAAATGACGGATAATCAGGAGCAAGCATTTGTTAGAGAATATTTCACTAAACACTTGTAAAGTTAACAGTTGCTGTAGTTGGCACGGAAACGGGCAGGCCTCCTTCAACCTGCCCCTTCTTTTTAGCTCTTGTATTTAATTCAAACATTAATGGAAAATGTAGAAGTTGAAAAGTCAAAAGTCTTAATCATTGTTGAAATCATTGAATACATTCCCAATTCAGTGGTCATCAAAACGATTATCAAAAAGTCAACGGGCAATGTAACCGTGGTTTCATTTGATTCAGGTGAAGCCCTGAGCGAAAAAATCTCACCCTTTGATACCTTCATTCAGGTTATTGATGGCAATGCTGAAATTGTAATCAATGGTGATTCAAACCTACTCGAAACCGGCCAATCGATCATCATACCGGCTCACTCACGCAATACTATAAAGGCAAACGTTAGGTTTAAAATGATATCCACTATAATCAAAAGCGGCTATGAAGACGTAAACTAAGGACCATTCATTTAGTATAAACAACGAAATAGAGTTATGGAAAACACGTACAAGGAAGGTGAAGTAGTCTATGAGAGAATACGTCCCACTCAAAAATTAATTGTAAAGCGATACGCTTGCAATCTGTATTACTGTCAAGCTGAAGAAAATACGCGACAAAAAGAATTGGTATATCAGGAAAGAGAATTAATGTCGGCCAGTAGTATTCGAAGGTAAATGAGGTCCACTAACCAATTTGTAGTTCAGGGTTAATTGGGTAATTGTAAAATTATAGGAATGTTCTTCAAGTCATTATCCGAACAAGTATCCACTCTTTTTCTATTGGCTTTGCCCATAGCATGCATCGCCTGGACAGTTACGCATGAAGAAATTTTCAGCGAACCCCGAAATTTCTGTATTCAAAAATCAAAAACATCGCGAACAATCTTACAGCGAAAATTCTTTTACGTTTTCACCTGTGAGTATTGTTTTAGTCACTACGTCACTCTCTTTTTTCTGATTATAACCCAATATCATTTATTATTCAGCGATTGGCGCGGATATTTAATTGGAGGATTTGCACTGGTGTGGATAGCCAATTTGTATATGAGCCTGTTTGGTTTTGTACGTGTAGGATTAAAGAAAGAGAAAATTGTTGCGGACATCGCAGAAGTAAAGCTGGAAGTAGTAAAAGAAGAGAAGAATAGCAGTGATCTCAAAATTGAGTGACTAGAAATACTTTAAGTCTTATAAACAGACCACGCTTAATACATAGAAAAAAAACGTATCGCTTCCTGCCATAAATATGTGAATTGTATACAGGATAATCTCGTTACCTTCTCACATCATGTGGCTTTCCTTTTACCAATTGTAGAATCATCTCCACAGTGCGCCATAGTTTAATCTATGTCACATCCATCGTCAATACCGTTGTGATTACAGCTAAAATATATCCTGAAGCATAATGCAGCTATTGATGCGAGCGAAAATGCTAATTCTCTTTGTGAAAGATGTGCTATTCGGACAACCAATAATACAAACAGGTAACAACTGGCATAATCTTAGTATTCACCTTTCTCGTGTAGTAAATCAACTACACACTAAATTTTTTAAATAATGAAAAAGACACTAATGATTATGATGCTTGCCATAACAGGAATCTATGGTACAGCAAAAGCACAACAGCCCGCAGTAATAGTAAGCGATAAAACAGGCTGGCACAAAATCGGAGAAACGACAGTTAACTTCGAAAAAGATCGTGACGAAGTTTCGGTATTAGGAGCTGACAAATTTGCTTCTATTAAATTCAAAGTTACAGATGCTGCCATCAATCTGATGGATCTTGAAGTGTACTACGAAAGTGGCGACAAGCAAGACATCAAGGTTAACCTGCCTATTAAAGGGCCAGGAGAAAGTCGCGTAATCGATTTAAATGGTGGAGAACGCAGCTTGAAGAAGATTGTGTTCGTTTACAAAACACTTGACAATTCTAAGGACCAAAGAGCACATGTTGAAATCTGGGGCTTAAAGACAAATGCAGGTTCGAAGTAATTTTTAATCTGTATGGATAGAAGCAGCCTTGTATAAAATGCAAGGCTGCTTTTTATTTATAGACGCTGGCCGAGTGTGTCACAATCGCATTAAACTTTTAATGGCAAGCAGATTTAATTTCATTATCGTAAAGTTTCTGATACTTTAGATAAAAATTTAAGCAGTGGAAAAAGATATAAAGAAAGTTGTGGTGGTAGGCGGTGGTTTTGCCGGATTGAACTTCATTAAACATATATCCTACAATGAAAAATTTCAGGTTACGCTGGTCGATACAAACAACTATCATTTTTTCCCTCCCCTGCTATATCAAGTAGCCACAGCTTTCATAGAGCCTTCCAACATCAGCTATCCTTTCCGCAGAATGTTTCAGGAAAAAGACAATTTACGATTTCATTTAGGACGACTCTTAAAAATCAATCATGCGGAAAATGCGATTGAAACAGATACCGCTATTTTGCAATATGATTACTTAGTGTTGGCACTTGGTACAGAAACCAATTATTTCGGAATGGAGAATGTGAGACAAAACGCATTGCCTATGAAAACGATTGGTGATTCGCTTAATTTGCGCAACCATGTATTGCTCAGTATGGAAAGAGCCGTACGAGCTGATGACATTATTCAACGAGAAAAATACCTGACCATCGTCATTGCCGGTGGCGGTCCCTCCGGAGTGGAGGTTGCCGGGATGCTTGCAGAGATGGGGCATAATATTGCCGCTAAAGAATATCCTGAGATCACCAATCTTAAATCCTATATCCATTTAATTGATGCCTCTCCTGCCCTCCTTGGACCGATGAGTAAAGTTGCCCAGGAAGAAGCCTTTCGTGTATTAACCCGATTAGGTGTTCATATAAAATTAAACACTGCTGTAAAAGATTACATCGATGGAAATGTTTTACTCAGCAATGGCGAAACGATTTCAACAAACACCTTAATATGGACTTCCGGTGTTATCGGTAGAGAGTTGGTTGGCCTTCCGGCAGATATTATCGTACGGGGAAGAAGAGTTGCTGTTGATGAATACAATCGTGCAAAAGGTATTGATAATATTTTCGCTCTTGGCGACATCGCTTTTCAAACGACCGACACTAATTTTCCAAATGGTCATCCTCAGGTAGCACAGGTTGCAATACAACAAGGTAAGCTGTTGGCTGCCAATCTGAAGAAAATAGAATCGAAGGAATTGCCAAAAGCGTTTCGCTATAACGATAAAGGAAGCATGGCAATCATTTCTAAATTGAAAGCGGTTGCTGATTTACCAGGATTCTCTTTCACCGGATTTTTTGCGTGGCTCATTTGGCTCTTCATTCATATTATACCCATTGCTGGATTTAGAAATAAAACCAAGTTGGCGTTCAATTGGTTTACTGCATTTCTTTCGAATGATCCTTCGCTCAGGTTGATTATCAGGCCAAGAAGGCCAAAGTAAAAAGGTTTGTAGTTTTTCATACCTTATCGGTTCACTCGGAAAATTGAAAACATCTTTGATGTTTGCGACAAACAATA
>JBDTTT010000211.1:0-6323 GCA_039930485.1 Chryseolinea sp. | reverse complement strand
ACAAGGACTGGCAGCAGCCGAATCGCTTGACTTTAAATACACCACGATGTCATTGAATGATGTTTATGAAATCGGATACAAACATGCACTACAAAATATTCAACGCAATGGAGGGAGGGTAGAAGGTGATAATGTCTTCATCAAAGTACAACAACCTCAAGCGGTGAAATTAGAACAAAGCTTTTCCGGTCATTTTCCAATTCTAAAAATACATGTGGGAAGAAATTTGAAAGATGAATACAAATTTGAATTTGATGGGATCGGTTTTGCCATCAGTGGTGAATCGGCTCAATGGAATTCATCGTCCGATGTCATTACAAAAGCTGAACTCTACATCGATGGCAATCTCATAGAGACTTCGGAATTTCCTGCCAGCTTCACTACCCGCAAGTATGATTTATTCTGGAAATATAAATTGCCCAAACAAAAACATGTTGTCAGAATAAAACTGCTTAATCCAAGCGAGAAACAAAGTATCCGTTTGGATGAAGTGATTATTTATTCAGATAAACCAGGTGATCCATCACGTCATGGACAAACCAATTAACGCATAACCAGGCATCCTATGTTCATCATCGAAAGCTATTCCATCGCGGTCTTCTTTTGCATCATCACAATGTTGTGTTGGGGCTCATGGGCCAACACACAAAAACTGGCAGCGAGTTCATGGCGCTTCGAATTATTTTATTGGGATTATGTCATCGGAATTTTAGTGATGTCCCTCCTCTTCGCATTTACATTGGGCAGTAATGGTGAACAAGGAAGAAGTTTTCTCACCGACATCCATCAGGCTGATGTTCAAAGTTTGCGATCAGCCTTTATTGGTGGTATCATTTTTAATCTCGCCAACATATTGCTAATTGCTGCAATCGCAATCGCGGGAATGTCTGTAGCATTTCCGGTTGGGATTGGCATAGCTTTAATCTGGGGGGTGCTTGATAATTACAGAACCTATCCTTCCGGAAATCCAACGATTATCTTTCTTGGCGTAGCCTTAATTGCCATGGGCATCATGGCAAATGCCATTGCCTATAACAAGCTTACAGGGAGTACACAAAAAGTTTCTACAAAAGGATTGCTTCTTTCTATTGTAGCCGGAGTATTGATGGCTCAATTCTATGGATTCGTAGTGTCAGGCATGATCAGTAATTTCACAATTCCCGAAGCAGGAAAGCTTACACCTTACACAGCCATTGTTATTTTCTCTCTTGGAATTCTAGCGAGCAATTTTTTATTCAACTCGGTTTTAATGAAGAAACCCTTACAAGGTTTACCTGTTACCTATGCCGATTATTTCAGCGGAAGTTTTAAAAGTCACCTTACTGGTATTTTAGGTGGAGCCATCTGGTGCGTTGGCATGTCTTTCAGTATTATCGCTTCGGATAAAGCGGGGCCGGTTATCTCTTACGGCTTAGGCCAGGGAGCAGTGTTGGTAGCCGCAATCTGGGGAGTATTTATCTGGAAAGAATTTCAATCGGCTCCGAAGGGCACCAAGCCACTCTTATATATTATGTTCGCCTTCTTTTTTATTGGGCTCAGCTTGCTGGTTTACTCTAAAATTTAGTGAGCGTGAAAAACGAAAGATTGTTTCAGGTAAACGTTACTCTCCTGTCCAACAAAAGTTGAAACACCACCCGTCATGTTCTTCACCGTTTTAAATCCGTGAGTACTCAAAATGTAACTTGCTCTCGGACTCCGATGATTGTGACTGCAGTAAACCAAAATCTCCTTGTCCTTATATTTAGCCAACTCACCTAGGCGCTGCTCTAGCTCTTCAATATTCACATTCACAGCATTCTTAAAATGTCCGAAGCTGGGAACCTCTGTAGACTTCCCGGCAAACTCTTCAGGCGATCGAACATCGAGTATTAATGCCTTTGGATTAGCCGCTATTCGCTTACAAAATTCTTCCATCGAAACATTCTTAAATGTAATGGTCGACTTATCTATCAGTTGCATATGGCACGATGAACAAACGCCTGCTGCGGAATGAACCTCCAGATCACAAGAATTGCCACAGGGTTGACATACGTATTCTTTCTTCTGCTGCGCTGAAAGATGGAGAACCACTATACCTAAAAAGAAGGACAATAGAATTTTCATATTCATAAGACACAATATTAAGGATCGCTGATTTCAAAAATAGGTATTTCTTCTGAAGCTGCAATTCCGTTGTCCGCATCTGAACAATCAGACTTTTGGGATCAAAAATTCTTTCAAACCGTTATGGAATCTCTAGTCTGTTGGCATCTCATAGGAAATTTCAAAGCCTATGAAAACCACATTACTACTACCTGCTCTCTTCATTGTCTTCACATCGTTTGGACAGAATCTAAAAGAGAAAGAATTAAAAACAGATTTGAAAGAAGTAACGGTCTTTCTGGATGGCGCTCAGCTTTTTGAAATTGGGTCCGTCAGCATTCCGACAGAGAAGTCGCTATTGCGCATTAAAGGACTCTCTCCGTTTATTGATGAGAAAAGTATCCAGGTGAAAGCCGATGGTGATTTCACTATTCTATCGGTGAATCACAAACTCAATTACCTCGATGTGGTAAAGAAAGACCATGCCATCGACAGTCTGAAAAAAATAAGCGAAGTGCTGGAGAGCAAGATTGAACAGGAGAATGCACGACTCTCTGTGTTGCACGAGAAACAAAGTCTGCTCGATGAAAATAAAAAGTTAGGAGGACAAAATGCAGGCGCTACCATTGTTCAATTAAAACAAGCAATGGATTTCTATGAGGCTGAGCTTTCGCGAATCAAAGAAGAAGAGATTCGCATTCGAAAAAGCATCGCATTGAAAAAAGATGATCAGGCACAGTTATCAAAACAACTCAAAGAAGAACACGATCGTAAAATACTACCAACGGGTGAGATTGAAATTCGGGTTCGTGCTGATAAGGCAACGCAGGGAAAATTCTCTGTTACTTATTTGGTAAGTAACGCAGGATGGTTTCCGAAATACGATATCCGTGTGAAGAATATTAACAGTCCACTGGAGTTAACGTACAAAGCCGAAGTATTTCAAAACACCGGTGTAGAATGGAAAAATGTAAAGCTTAGATTCTCAAATGGAACACCCAATCAAAGTGGACTTGCTCCGGAAATTAAACCTTGGTTGTTAAACTACGCGCGTTACACCATTACGGATAAATATTCTTTTATGGGAAGCAGTAACACAGGTTCTGTGAGAGGGAAAGTTGTTGATGAAAATGGCGAAGCCATTCCAGGTGTAAATATTGTGGTGAAAGGGTCCACCATTGGAACGGTGACGGATGCTTATGGGAGCTACTCGCTTACATTGCCAGGACCAAATTCAACATTAGTTTTCTCTTTTGTGGGATACAGCAGTCAGGAGTTTGCTGCAACCAACCCCAATATGAATGTAACGTTGGCCTCTGATGTTACAGCACTTCAGGAGGTAGTGGTCGCTGGATATACTTCTGGTCGTGTGGCGGGAGTAACGTCAGGATCAAACATTCGAATTAGAGGAATCAGTTCATATAGCGAAAAAGCACAACCTCTCATCACTACCTTCATCGAGAATCAAACTACCGTAGAGATTGAAGTGAAAGAACCTTATTCCATAAAGTCGGATGGACAAAAGTTAATGGTTGATCTGAATCAATATGATATACCTGCAGACTATGAATATTATGCCGTTCCAAAAATTGATAAAGATGCTTTTCTAATGGCGCGCATTGTGCAGTGGGATCAATACAACTTATTGGAAGGCGAAGCTAATCTGTATTTTGAAGATGCTTACATCGGTCGAAGCATTCTGAATGCAAAAGCGCTTACGGATACCTTATCCATTTCATTGGGTCGCGATAAAAATATTGTGATTGCCCGCACCAAGGCAGATCAGTTTAATCGCAGGCGTGCCATCGGTTCGAATCAAACTGAAACACGAGGCTTCAAGATTGTGGTGAAGAATAAAAAATCACAACCCATCAAACTCACCTTGTTCGATCAATTGCCGGTTGCAGTAAACAGCGACATTAATGTAAATCCATTGGAGCTTAGTGGTGCTCTGCTCGATTCTAAAACCGGTAAACTTACCTGGCAGCAAATACTGGATCCGCAGCAGCAAAAGGAATTGGTACTTCAATACGAAGTAAAGTATCCGAAGAAAGAAAGTGTGGTGTTAGAATAGTGACGTGCGCTAGCGCGGGGTTTGAAGAAGATCTCGCGCTGGTTTCTCACATTTTAAGATGGGCCACTGTAAAAGACTACCACTCTTAATATTTATCACACCCGTTGATTATAAAGTCTAGGAAGGTTAGGTGATAAATTCTATTTTTGAATTACCCCCATGCAAAAAGTTAGCGCATTACTCCTAGGCGACACCCACAAGCTGTCATTATCAGATCAAAAACGCGCGCTGTTAACTGCGCTCAGCATCATGATCTGGATTGTAATGGTGCTCTATTATGTAATCACCAATCTTATTGTCAAGCACAATCCTTTTCTAATACCTTATTTCATTTTCCTGGGTGTAATGATTGCTTGCTTTTGGCTCAACCGCTCAGGATTTCACTCAATGGCGAAAACCATTCTTCTGCTTTCCGGGAATTTATTAATTTTTACCTACACATCCGTCAAGCCTATCATACCGGGGCCGTTCCAATATTATATAGCCAATTGCATAATCGCTCTGGCAGTCTTCGGCCTGGAAGAGCGCGGGAAGGCTTTCTTCTTCGTGGGGTTTTCAATCTTTCTATTACTATTTGCGAGATATGGTACTGTATCATTACTCCCATCGGTGATTCTCAGTCCGGAATACATGATGGAAACATTCTTCAAAAATTTATTGGTGGTATGTGGCTTCTCCGTTTTGGTTGTGTATTTCCTGGTAAGTGTAAATACATCAACCGAAAATTCTTTGCGCAATCAGGAACTTGAAACACAGAAAAAAAATCTTGAGCTGTTGAAAACCAATGCTGAACTTGACCGCTTCATCTACAGCACATCACATGATTTACGTGCACCTTTAAGTTCTGTCCTCGGACTTATCAATCTTGCTGATCTCTCAAACGATCCGGAAGAACTCAAACAATATCACAACATGATGCGCGAGCGAATCGATAAGCTCGATGAAGTATTGAAAGAGATTCTCGATTATTCGAAAAATACAAAGGCAGAGATTATTATACAGCGTGTTAACATTCACACCTTAATACAACAAGCCCTTAATGATGTTCAATATTCTTTAGGTGCAGAGCGAATCAAAATCAATTTGGATATACCGACCAATGTTGAAATGAATACCGATATCATGAGGTTGTGTATTATTTTGAATAACCTTGTTTCGAACGCAATCAAGTATAGTGATCACACCAAAACAACTCCGATGGTATGTATTGCTGCAAAGCAAATTGACAATAATGTCGTGATCAGAATTGAAGATAATGGTGAAGGTATTGAGCCTCATCACCATGAAAAGATTTTTTCAATGTTCTACAGAGCTTCTACAAAATCAAGTGGCTCGGGTTTGGGGCTTTATCTTGTAAAAGAGGCTATTGAAAAATTAGGCGGAGTCATTCAGGTAACATCGGAGAAAGGTAAAGGAAGCACCTTTACAGTAACCATGCCTTGCAAATATTCTTTTAACCAACCAGTTGGGTAAACAATCTTTCCAACATTTCATTTGCATTGCTGCATAAGCCCGGGTGCACTTTTGAAGTTTGTACAATGGTACTGCGTGTTGAAGTAAGCCAACGAAAACGTTCCGGCATCGACAACATCCCGATAGATCCACCTTGTGGTCCGCCTTCGCAGATGAGTTCGAACGAACGAATATATTCTTTAAGATTATCTATTTCTACTTCACTGCATACTGCCAGAAGACGTGCTTCATTCAGCTCAATGCGCGTCCGAAGAAATTTTTGTTTGGAGCACAGCAGTATTACGCCCACGTTGAGAAACTCTTCGCGTTCTACCTTCGGCACCACCCGAATGACAGCGTATTCAAATAATTGATTCTCTTGCATGTTGTGCTTCTTTTACAAAAAAATCAGAGTTGGCAATTCGTGTTTCCAAAAATTGAGCGTAAGCATTTCTATTTTCTTCGCTTGAGACAAATGCATTATCTCTCAACCATTCTTCCGGAATCAACGAAACAATAGAACGAATCCGATCAGGAGTAAGAATGGAACGAAAAACTTTATCCACCTCAGTCATTTCACTTGCCTTGGATAGCAATACGTGATCTTTTATTTTCTGAAAGGGTCTCTGCGGTTGTTGCCAGTCTTGCCACGAGTGATGAAAATAAAGTGATGCACCGTGATCGATAAGCCAGAGTTCTTTATTCCACCAAAGCA
>JBDTTT010000210.1:0-6682 GCA_039930485.1 Chryseolinea sp. | reverse complement strand
CCATTGTGATGATTGAAAATCATCGTTCAGGCTTACTGTGGAATTTATTCATGTCAGCTCCGGAAGTAGGAGTTGCCAAAACGAAATTAGGATTTAAATAATTATTGGAGCCCACTTCATCATCCCTTTCCGAAAGGGAAGGTTGATGAAGCCCAATTTCATAACTAAAAAATACCATGAACTTATCATCACCTAAACTGAATAGCGCTGTTATCATTTCGATGATGGCGCTTTCTTTTCTTATCTCCTGCCAACCTGAAACACAACATCGTTCAGTAGGCCTGGATGCTCGTGTAGATTCTGTTCTTCAACTCATGACGCTCGAAGAAAAAATCGGACAACTCAATCTTCCTTCAGCCGGTGCGTTTACTACGGGTGCTGTCGAGAGTTCTGATATCGCAAAAAAAATTGTGGAAGGAAAAGTTGGTGGTTTGTTCAACATCAAGTCGGTGGCCAACATCCGGGAGATGCAGAAAATTGCCGTAGAGAAAAGCCGGTTAAAAATTCCGTTGATCTTTGGTATGGATGTGATTCACGGCTACGAATCGGTTTTTCCAATTCCATTGGGCCTGAGTTGCAGTTGGGATCTGAAGTTGATCGAACGCAGTGCGCGCGTTGCTGCTATCGAAGCCAGTGCCGATGGTATTAACTGGACATTCTCACCCATGGTGGACATCTCGCGCGATCCACGCTGGGGCCGCATCTCGGAAGGCAGTGGTGAAGATACTTATTTAGGTTCGCAGATCGCACAAGCTATGGTAAGAGGATATCAGGGCGATGATCTCACCGCGAACAACACCATCATGTCATGTGTGAAGCATTACGCCTTATATGGTGCCGGTGAAGCAGGTCGCGATTACAACACGGTAGACATGAGCAGAAACCGTATGTACAACGAATACCTTCCTCCATACAAAGCCGCAGTGGATGCAGGAGCAGGAAGTATCATGGCTTCGTTCAATGAGATTGATGGTGTTCCGGCAACGGCCAACAAATGGTTGCTTACGGATGTGCTACGCAAGGAATGGGGATTCAAAGGTTTTGTGGTTTCCGATTATACCGGTGTAAGTGAAATGATCAATCATGGCTTTGGTGATCTTCAATATGTTTCGACCATGGCGCTGGAGGCTGGTCTGGATATGGATATGGTGAGTGAAGGATTGCTCACCACACTGGGCAAATCCGTGAGTGAAGGAAAAATCAATGAGAAACTGATCGATGAGGCCTGCCGTAGAATTTTGCGTGCTAAATTTTTACTAGGCTTATTTGATGATCCATACCGATACTGTGATGAAAATCGCGCGAAGACAGAAGTGTTCACTGCTGCCAATCGTGCCGAAGCCCGAAGCACTGCTGCGCAAAGTTTTGTGTTGTTAAAAAATAAGAACAACATACTTCCCATTAAAAAATCAGGAACCATCGCCTTGATCGGACCATTGGCTGATGCAAAAGAAAATATGACCGGAACCTGGAGCGTGGCCGCAAGGTTTTCAGAATCCATTTCGGTGCTCGAAGGTTTGAAGAAAGCGGTGGGTACAAATGCAAAAATAGTTTATGCAAAGGGTTCAAATCTTGATGAAGACGAAGTACTCGAAGTGAATTCAACCCTGTTTGGAAAATCCTTGCATCGCGATAAGCGTTCAGCATCGGAGTTGCGGGAGGAAGCCTTGCGAATAGCAAAGAATGCAGATGTCATTGTAGTCTCGCTGGGCGAAGCAGCCGAAATGAGTGGTGAGGCATCGAGCCGCACGAACATTCAAATCCCCGAAACCCAACGCGATTTAGTGAAGGCGTTATTAAAAACTGGAAAGCCGGTGGTGCTGGTGCTATTCACTGGCCGCCCATTGGCACTGAAGTGGGAAGAAGAAAATGTGCCAGTCATTCTGAACGTGTGGTTTGGTGGAAGCGAAGCAGGCGATGCCATTGCCGATGTGTTGTTTGGTGATGTAAATCCTTCCGGCAAATTAACGACAACCTTTCCGCAGAACGTTGGACAGGTGCCCTTATACTATGCGCATAAAAATACAGGGCGCCCGTTAACAGGAAAATGGTTTTCAAAATTTCAATCCAACTATCTGGATGTTTCCAACGAACCGCAGTATCCTTTCGGTTTTGGATTAAGCTATACCACATTTTCTTACAGCGACCTTAAACTTTCCAAAAGCAGTATAGAAGAACAAGAAGAGCTAACGATCTCATGCAAAGTTTCTAATACCGGTTCGCGTGATGGTGCTGAAGTTGTTCAACTTTATATCCGCGATTTAGTAGGAAGCGTAACACGACCGGTTCTTGAACTAAAAGGGTTTGAAAAAATAATGATAAAGGCAGGTGAAACAAAAGATATTTCATTTAAAATCAGTTCCGATAATCTTTCATTCTATCGCCAAGACATGAGTTTCGGACCGGAGCCTGGAAAATTTCAGGTATTCATCGGTGGTAATTCAAGAGATCTTAAAAGTGCAGAATTCAGTTTGAAATAGTATCCACAACTACATCAAATAAAAAAGTCACCGTTACAATTGTAACGGTGACTTTTTTATTTCCTTAAGAAGCTAGCTTGATTACTCTCTTTTATATTGAAACATCCAATCATAAAGAGTCATACTAAAAGGGCTAAAGGCAGCATCAGCGGTATCCATCCCACTGCTGCTATACGTCCTGGTCCACACATCATGACCAGCTCCAGCGAAAGCTGTGATTTTTGCTGGATATTTTGGCGCTGGGCTTTGGGCATTATATTTTGTTATGAAGTTTTTAGTGGTACTGAAATTTGTCGCATCATTCTCTCCCACAAAAGTCCAGATGGGAGTATTTTTTGATTTTGAAAATCCTCCACCCGATCCATAAGCCGCAATAGGTGCGGCAGCGGCCAAATGTGATTGCGTATCATCTACTGATCCTGTGAGGTAATCAAATACTCCATTACCTCCATGGCTAAGACCGGTCAGATAAATTCTGCTTTCATTCACACGGTAAGTAGCAATTAAGTATTCGATGAAATTTTTAAGGTAAATCGGTTTTCCGCCACCCCAGTTATTTACGTTATCATCACCGGCAATCTGATAGAATTGAGGAGATATAACAATCATCGGATAGGTAGGATCCCAAGCGCCAGCCTTGATTAATTTTGGAGGTCCATTAGCTAAAACCTTGTCGAGTATAGTCTTGGTATCTCCTTTACCTCGCTCTGATTGGCCATGCAAAAATACAAGAAGTGGATATTCATTTGTGTTTGTAGCATACCCGCCCGGCAGATATTCATAGTAACCAAACTGTGCAGAAGTTGTTCCTTGAAGGATGGGTGTATGTGTTCCACCAGTATCTTCCGGCAGATTTGCCAATTCATTTGATACCGGTGCCGGATCATCATCACCACCTCCACTACAGGCAGTCAAAACCGAAATAAAGAAAAAGGCAATTAACGCGATGAAGGTTCTTTTTAACGTGTCCATATTATTAATATAAAATTGTAACGACCCAGAAAGAATATAGAGATCACACACTTGTCAAAACCTACCCTTCTTATTCAAATCCAACTACCCGTACACGCATGAATCAGAACTAATACGCTTTAAAATTAGTAAATATTAAAACCACAACAATACGCTTGTGCGGTTTTAATGCTTATCTGGCGATCAAATACCAGGCCGACAGGCAGTGATAAGCAACTGCTTGCAGTAGGTGCTACACTTAAGATTAAAAAAATTGACGAAGCCTTGTTACCTATTCGTAGCGTAACGTATTCGCAGGATTGGTCATGGCCGCTTTAATGGTTTGCATGCCTACCGTTATCAATGCTATGAATACAGCAACCACCGCAGCAACTAAATAAACGACTACATTCATATCGATGTGATAGGCAAATGAACCAAGCCATTTACTCATAGCAAACCAGGTAATTGGCCATGCTATTACACTGGCAACAATAATCAGCGTTACCACCTCTGTTGAAAGTAATCTCAGGATTGCAGGAACCGAAGCACCCAATACTTTTCGAATACCAATTTCTTTCACACGTTGAAGTGTATTGAATGTAGCCAATCCAAAGAGACCAAGACACGCAATGAAAATTGCAAGTTCGGAAAATATAGTGAAGAGTTGACTTTGCTTTTCCTCTGCGTGGTACAATCGTTCATAGCGATCTGAAAGCAATTGATAATCAAACGGCTGATTTGGCGCAAATTGCTTCCATACTTTTTCTACATACGCTACACCCTCCTGAAAATTATTACCTGCTATTTTTATTGATAAGTCATTATAATTATTGGATGGTACTTGGAAAAATACAATCGGAACAATCTGCTGATGCAGGGATTCAAAATGGAAATTTTTTACTACCCCAATTAATTTACCTTTCGTTCCTCCGTATGCAAAATCCTTGTCAACACCTTCTCCTGCAGTTTTCCATTCATACTTATCTACTGCCGCTTCGTTCACGATAAAGGCAAGTGAGTCGTCTGTCTTAATGGATTTATCAAAATCACGGCCTGCAGCGAACTGCATGTTGTACGTCTTAAAAAATTCATGGTCAGTATACACCATTTTTGTTTCAACTGTTGAGTTGATCAGGCTGTCTCCTTTCATAATGGATGGCGGTCCTGCGCTGTTCAATAATCTACTGGTTGGAATGAGTGTTGAACGTGTCGCGTTCTTTACTAAAGACGATTTTGTTAATTCATTATAGAATGCTTCATAATTGTCAGCAAGCTCATTGTAATAAGGAAGTATTACAATTTTATC
Source organism: Chryseolinea sp. (assembly GCA_039930485.1). Lineage (GTDB taxonomy): Bacteria > Bacteroidota > Bacteroidia > Cytophagales > Cyclobacteriaceae > Chryseolinea. Next base: position 1,942 of record JBDTTT010000210.1, on the reverse strand, counting down.
TTTATCATAACCCAAATTGCGCGAAGTCAGATAATCCAACTGTTGAAAGGTAATGGCCGTTGCAATGATGAGGCCGATGGAGATAGCGAACTGTGCAACCACAAGAAATTTCCGAATACCACCTTTTCCTTTTACTGAACCTTGTTGTCCTTTTAAAACAAGTGCCGGTTTATAGGACGAGATAACAAATGCAGGATAGATGCCCGCTAACACACCAACACCAATTGCAAAAGCAATGATTCCAATCAGTACATTACTATGCTCAATAAAATTAAGTGACAATTCTTTCTCCGTAAAATTATTTAACCAACCGATCGCGATAAACGATAAGATCAATGACAAGATCATGGCAAAAAATGAAATCAATACAGATTCACTTAAATATTGATATACCAGTTGATTTTTAATTGCCCCTACAACTTTACGCAGACCTACCTCCTTGGCACGCATCGTTGCACGCGCTGTTGATAGATTAATAAAATTAAAACACGCAATGAGTACGATAAACAATCCGATAATACCCATCATATAAACACGCTCAATACTTCCTCCCGCTTCCAATTCATCTGCGCGATGCGAATTCAAATGTATGTCGGTAACTTTTTCAACGTGCAGTGTTGTGGCCTTGGAGGCAATAAAATCAGGAGGCGCTCCATAGTTACTGATGGCATACGGACCAAAATGTTTATTTAGAAAATCAGGCATCTGAGCTTCGAGCTTTTTTGCATCTGCTCCTTCATGCAATAATATGTAAGTACCAAATGAATTGTTTCCCCAATTGGTTTCGAGTCCTCTTCTTCCGTACACAGTAGTGTCGTCAAGCGTACTAAACGAAACCAACATTTCAGGATGCCAGTGTGATTGCTTTGGAAGATTTTCATAAACGCCCGTTACTTCAAGGTCGAGTCTGCTATCGGCACGAAGTCGTTTTCCAATAACATTCTGATCACCAAAATATTTCTTTGCTGCTTTCTCTGAGAGCATCACTGTAAACGGACGCTCCAACGCTTTTTCACGATCACCTGATGTAATGTTAATATCAAAGATTTTAAAAATACCGGGCTCGGCAACGAATGAATATTCTTCATTGAACACTTTTTTCAATTCTCCATTTTCTTCCAGGCCAACCGTAAATCCATAATTAATGGTTCGTGCCATTATTTCAATCTCTCCAAAATCATTCTTCGCCAGCATACCAATGGGTGGCGCTACATTGGCCAACAATAAATTCGGAGTTCCATCGCGAGAAAGAAAATCACGCGTTATGCGATAGGTTCGATCCGCCTTTGCGTGATACCCGTCATAACTAAGTTCATCTGATATGTACAGGTAAATCATGACGGCACAGGTCATGGCCAAAGCCAGGCCGGCTATGTTTATAAAGGCCGTGAGTTTGTTTCTAAAAATACTGCGGAAGGCGACTTTTAAATAATTGCGGATCATAGCAGGGAGGTTTAAATGAAATTTCTAATCATTGACAGAGTTGTTCAAAGACCAGTTCAGGGAAGCAATGGATGCATAATTTATTAAAAAAATCCATCTGATTTCTCACCCAATTTGCTATAAGATTTGATTAGATTTATTATATCAAGAAATTTGTTGCTATGCTTAACTCATTCTTCTTCCCTTTTATATTTCAAATCTTTCTGCCTCAAAACGATTCACCCAAATTTGAGTCACAGGTAATTGACAATGCAATATCAATTGGATATGGTCTTGCCATTGGAGATGTAGATGGTGATAAAAAGCCAGATATACTTTTGGCCGACAAAAAGCAATTTGTATGGTATCGAAATGGTGATTGGAAGCGATTTGTCTTAGCCGAGAACCTAACTGAATTCGACAATGTCTGCATCGCTGCGCGCGATATTGATGGCGATGGAAAAGTTGAAGTTGCCGTGGGTGCGCAATGGAATCCATCTGAAACTTCGGATACACTCAA
>JBDTTT010000209.1:0-6743 GCA_039930485.1 Chryseolinea sp. | reverse complement strand
AAAGTTTCTTAGATAAAATGATCAGCCTTGTTGAAGGCGCGAATCGTCAGAAGACTCCGAATGAGATTGCGTTGAATATCCTGCTCGCAGGATTCACGCTGATCTTTACCATTGTTTGTATTACGCTAAAACCGTTCGGTGATTATGCGAATACACCCATTTCCATCGCTGCATTCATTTCACTTTTTGTTTGTCTCATTCCGACTACCATTGGTGGACTTCTTTCAGCAATCGGTATTGCCGGTATGGATCGTGCACTACGCGCTAACGTGATTACAAAATCAGGAAAGGCAGTAGAGACAGCAGGAGATCTTGATACGATTCTACTGGACAAGACCGGTACCATCACTATTGGTAACAGAAAAGCAACTAAGTTCTATCCTACACAAGGTGTCACAGAAGATCAACTATTAGAAAGTGCAACAGTTGCTTCCCTTGCCGATGAAACTCCTGAAGGAAAATCAATCATCGAACTTGCCGCTTCAAAAGGGTATAAGCATCCTTCTGTTATCGGTGCTAAAGTGGACATTGAATACGGACTGGTTGGTGCTAAAGTGGTGAAGTTCTCCGCAGAGACGAGAACCTCAGGCGTGGATATGGATGGACGAACCATTCGAAAAGGTGCCTATGATGCAATCAATAAATTGGTTGAAAAAAATGGAAACAAGATAGCGGACGACCTGGTAGCTCATGTGAAGCAAATATCTGGCAATGGAGGAACTCCTCTAGTGGTTTCTGAGAACGGAAAAGCGATTGGCGTAATCGAGCTTCAGGATATTATCAAACCGGGCATCACAGAACGTTTTGAACGACTGAGAAAAATGGGGGTCAAGACAGTGATGGTGACGGGTGATAATCCTTTAACTGCAAAATACATTGCTGAGAAAGCAGGTGTAGATGATTTCATCGCGGAAGCAAAACCAGAAGACAAACTGGAATACATTCGCAAAGAGCAAGCAGGTGGTAAACTCGTTGCCATGATGGGTGATGGAACAAATGATGCACCGGCACTTGCCCAGGCCGATGTTGGTGTTGCTATGAATAGTGGAACACAAGCAGCAAAAGAAGCCGGCAACATGGTTGACCTTGACAATGATCCAACCAAACTTATTGAAGTGGTTGAGATCGGAAAACAATTGTTGATGACCCGTGGAGCACTCACAACATTCTCAATTGCCAACGATGTGGCAAAATATTTTGCCATCGTGCCTGCGCTCTTCATTGCTTCAATCCCGGCTTTGCAGAGTTTGAATATCATGAAACTATCAAGTCCCGAAAGTGCTATTCTTTCTGCTGTAATCTTTAATGCGATCATCATTCCAATATTAATTCCGATCGCACTGAAGGGTATTGCCTATAAACCGATTGGTGCTAGTGCATTGCTCCGCAGAAATCTCATCATCTATGGTTTGGGTGGTGTTATTGTTCCATTCATCGGCATTAAACTTATTGATCTCGTGGTATCCGCATTTATTTAATTAAAAGAATTATGAAAACACATATTTTTCCCGCAATAAAACTCACTGTATTTTCCATCCTTTTCTTTTCTGGAATTTATACAGGTATTGTCTGGCTCATGGCACAAGCCTCTCCGAATCACGGTAAAGGCGAACTTGTAGAAGCAAATGGTAAAGTTGTTGGATATGCAAGAATTGGTCAATCGTTCACTGATGATAAATATTTTCAGTCACGTCCATCTATGGTAGATTATAATGCCGCAGGTTCAGGAGGTTCAAACAAAGGTGCATCCAATGAAGATCACCTCGCCATTGTACAGGCACGAATTGATAGTTTTCTTGTGCACAATCCAACCATTAAGAAAGAACAAATTCCAGTAGAGTTAATCACCGCTTCGGCAAGTGGATTGGATCCTCATCTTTTTCCTGCATCTGCCAAAATTCAAATCGATCGGATTGCACGAATTCGCAATATCAATCGCGACAAACTGGACGCATTGGTAGATCAATACACAGAAGGTCCTTTGATGGGAATTTTAGGACCAGAGAAAACTGATGTTCTTCAATTGAACATTGCACTTGATGACTTAAAGTAACATCAAACTCAATTGTCAAGAAAAGACATCACTTACAATTTTAAAGACAATAGAATTTTTTATCGGAACTTGCCTTAAGCAATTGAAAAGATGAGTCTCAAATTCTCACCATCCAATGAGCGACAAAGAAAAATCGGTTGAACATTTTCTTAATCTGATCCGCAAATCAAAGCGGGGAAAATTTAAGATCTATATCGGCATGAGTGCGGGTGTTGGAAAATCGTATCGAATGCTTCAGGAAGCTCATAGCATTCTAAAAAATGGTATCGATATAAAGATTGGATTTATAGAGACGCATAAAAGAAAAGAAACAGAAGCTTTGATTGAAGGATTACCCATAATTCCAAGAAAGAAATCATTCTACAAGGGGAAGGAGCTCGAAGAAATGGACGTTCAAACCATTATTAATTTCCATCCTGAAGTTGTTATCGTTGATGAACTGGCGCATACCAATATCCCAGGCAGTAAGAATGAAAAACGCTGGCAGGATGTACTTGAAATACTAGATGCCGGAATTAATGTTATCAGCGCTGTCAACATACAACACATTGAAAGTATTAATGAAGAAGTATTTGCCATCACGGGAATCCAGGTAACGGAGCGCGTTCCTGACAAGCTACTTCAGGTGGCGGATGAAGTTGTTAATATTGACTTGACCGCGGATGAATTGATTGCCCGATTAAAAGAAGGAAAAATATACGAGCCATCGAAAGTGGAAACAGCGCATCGTAATTTTTTCCAGGCAGACAGAATTCTCCAGCTTCGGGAACTTGCGTTGAAGGAAGTTGCTTCGCAGGTTGAAAGAAAAGTTGATACTGAAGTTACAATGAATACCCGTCTCCGGCATGAGCGGTTTCTAGCCTGTATCAGTAGCAATCCTGACAATGCCAAAATGCTTATTCGTAAAACCGCGAGGCTTGCCAGTTATTATAATTCGAAATGGTACGTTCTTTATGTTCAAACGCGCAATGAAGATGCTAACCGGATTAAATTGTCTGTTCAACGCCACTTAATCAATAATTTTAAAATGGCTACTGAAATGGGTGCAGAAGTTATTCAAATAAAGAGCAATAATATTCCAGCCTCCATTGCAAGAGTAGCGGATGAAAAACAGATTACGATCATTTGCATCGGGCTACCTCATATGCGTTTATGGCAGCTCATACTGAAGACCAGTTCATTCAGCAGGCTCTTGAAAAAAATTGAAGGCTCAGACATAGATCTAGTGATACTATCATGAAAATAAAAACGAAAGTAACCTTGGGAGTTGTATTCCTCTTTTCCATCATTATTATTATGGGTGGATTGGGGTTATACTACATGGAAGTAATATCGGGTGGTTCTAAAAATATTTTAAGGGATAACTATGAGACACTCGAGTATACAAAACACATCATTGAAAATTGTGATAGCTTGAAAATTGATTCAGTCACGTCAATTCTGGCAATGGAGAAAAACCTGCGCCTCCAGGAAGATAATGTAACAGAGGACGGAGAGCGCGAACTTACACACGAATTAAGATCAGCATTTGAAATATTAAAAAATACAGGAATTAAGGACAACGACATTGTTGAGGTACGAAGAATTTCTCTTGCCATCCAGGAATTAAACATGCAGGCGATTGTCAAAAAAAATGAGTTGACTCAAGCTACAGCAAGCAATGCTTCAACTTACTTAATTATTATTGGTACAATCTGCGTTCTCTGCACCTTTACTTTTATCGTGAATTTTCCGGGCTATGTTGCTAATCCCATTGTGCAACTTACGCGCAGTATACAATCAATTGCCAACAAAGATTACGAGGAAAGGTTACACTTTGACCGCAAAGATGAGTTCGAGGAACTTGCTGAAGCCTTTAATGCAATGGCCGAAAAGTTGGATGAATATGAGCATAGTAGTCTGGCTAAGATTCTATTTGAAAAAAAGAGAATCGAAACAATCATTAACCGGATGACTGATCCGGTCATTGGATTGGATGAGCACAGTAAAGTTGTCTTTGCCAATGACCAGGCATTGAATTTATTAAATTTAACACGACAGGACGTCCTCGATCGTTATGCACCTGATGTCGCTGTTAACAATGACTTATTCCGAAACCTGATCCGTCAGAAAGAAAAAAACGATGAGACGGGAACATTAATAAAAGCTGTCGTTGCAGGGAAAGAAAATTATTTCTCTAAGGAGATAATCGCTATCAATTATTTTCCCACTGGCGAAAAAGAGGCGTTAAAAATTGGCCAGGTAATTTTGTTGAAGAATATCACATCGTATAAAGAACTGGATCTTGCCAAGACCAATTTCATTGCTACCATTTCGCATGAGTTAAAAACTCCGATTGCTTCTCTTCAAATGTGTACCAAGCTTTTGCAGGATAAAAGAGTAGGAACACTAAATGAAGAACAGCAAAATATCATTCAAACGCTCGGTGAAGAAGTACTAAGGCTCTCAAAAATTACCAATGAGTTATTGGATCTTTCCCAAGTAGAATCCGGTAATATTAAACTTGATATTCGGAATGCGAACATTACGGATATCATAGCACCGGCAATGGAAGCTGTTAAATTTCAGGCAGAAAGAAAGCATGTTCATATTGAAGTGAATGCTCCTGCCAATGCTACAAAACTCCTAGCAGACGTAGACAAAACTGCATGGGTGCTGGTCAATCTTCTTACCAACGCAATTCGGTATAGCCCTGAAAACGAAAAGGTGATTGTTAAATGTGAACATACTAATCACACCATAACCTTCACGGTCAAAGACCACGGACCTGGAATTGAAACAAAGTACCTCACCAGAATATTCGAAAAGTTTTTCCAGGTGCCTGGAACGCCATCGGGAACAGGACTTGGTTTGGCAATATCAAAAGAATTTATAGAAGCACAGGGTGGTAAAATTCATGTCGAAAGTTCCCTTGGTAATGGAAGTAATTTCTCTTTCAATTTGCCACTAGCTTAGTTCATTCAGCACGCTCTCTTTTGACTTTCACTTTTGCCATTGGGCCGACCTGTATCGGAACTTTTTCAATTTCAATATTGGCAGCTTCCAATCCATACATTTCTTCTGTAGAGAGGCTTATTGATTTTATTAATCGATATCCAGTAATAATAAAGGTTTCAAAACTTGATATTTCGCTGTCAGCAGATGCCCATGAATGAAGTGAGATGAATTTAAAATCTGCCATCATGCTGTATTTATGCAGCGAAGGATACGGACTGGTTAAATCAATTTCTCCAGCATCCGCCATTTCATGAATAATATTATTGAATAGAGCATTAACTCTGTGCGGAGTTTTAAAACCAAGTTTTATGCTGATAAAAAAAGCTTTCTTAGGGATGATGGTATCTACGCGGTATTTACTCGTGAACGGATTGTCTACTGTTTCCACGTGAACAAACCAATATACATCCGCTCGCTTCGGTCTCTTCTTGAAAATAGAATAAACGATATTGGCGTCTATGTACCTGCGACTATCAGCCACTGCCAGGTACACCAGGTTGGAGGCTTCCTTAGGAATCGATGTATCACTTTGTAAATCCTTTAGCATGGATTCATAATGCTTGAGATCCACAAACTCAGTATGTCGTTGTCTAAGGTTTCTTGCCTTAAACAAAATAAACATGACAATGAAAAGTATAAACGCGATCATGAAAGTAAACCAACCACCGTGTTCAAACTTATGAAGGTTCGATGCAAGAAACATTCCTTCTAATGTAAAAAATACGGTTGCCAGTAAAACCGAACGATAGGTTGATTTTTTTACAGTAGTGAAATAGTAGACCAGCAATGAAGTTGTCATCAGCATGTTGACTGTAATCGCGAGACCGTACGCACCTTCCATTGCAGAAGATTCTTTGAATATCACCACCACTAAAATGCTTCCGAACATTAATATCCAGTTCATCGCAGGAATGTACATCTGTCCCATTGATTCGCTTGGATAGCGAACCCTGGAAGCAGGCCAGAGTTTTAACTTCATGGCCTCATTAATCAAACTAAATGTTCCGGAAATTAATGCCTGACTCGCTATGACGGTCGCCATAGTAGCAATGATAATTCCGATGAACAGGAACTGTTGTGGCATGATCGCATAAAAAGGAATGAGCTCTCCAAGTTGCTTGCCTTCTTGTGTTAAAAGCCATGCACCTTGTCCGAAATAATTAAGTAGCAAACAAATCTTTACCAAACCCCAGCTAACTCTTACATTTCCCTTACCACAATGCCCAAGATCAGAATACAATGCCTCAGCACCAGTAGTACATAAAAAAACGGCACTAAGAATTAAAAAGCCATGCGGATAATGAGCAATGAGATTGAAAGCATAAGCAGGATTCAGTGCTTTAAGAACAACAAGATTTTGAAACAACTGATGGATTCCAAGCAATGCCAGCATCAGAAACCAAATGAGCATAACGGGCCCAAAAGTTTTTCCGACAACAGAAGTTCCAAATTGTTGAAAAACGAAAAGAAAAAATAAGATGACCACAACGATCCCGGTAGTTGGTATATCGGCATAAATTAATCGGATACCTTCTACTGCTGAAGAAACACTAATGGCAGGAGTGATAAATCCATCTGCTACAAGTGTGCAACAACCAATGATGGCAGGGTAAATTACCCAAGAGGCTTTGTATCTTCTAACGAGAGCATAGAGTGCAAAAATTCCTCCTTCACCTTTGTTATCCGCATTTAA
>JBDTTT010000208.1:0-7100 GCA_039930485.1 Chryseolinea sp. | reverse complement strand
AGGAAGATCGTAAATATCCAATCTATGGTGCGGGCGATATTTTCAGATCTATTTACAGAGCTTACCCTACCGCAGCAGCAACCTACCCTAACGGACTTCCTACTACGGGTATAGAAAATAATAACCCTTCCGTTATGACTACCTCAACAGGAGGAACAAATGTTAACCCTACTCAGGTATTCAATGGTATTTTAAAAGCAAGCTATGCTTTCGACAAACTAAAAGGATTCTCTATTGATGGATTTTATTCCGTTGATAAAACATGGAACTTTTCAAAAGCATTTGCCAAGCCTTACAAATTATACAACTATAACAGCGCAGATGATACATATTCACCAGTGCTGACAGGAGGTTCCGCTGGAGCAGCTAAGCTTACCGAGTCGCATGAAAATAATACCATGATTACAGAAAATTTAAAGTTGAATTATGAAAGACAAGTGGGTAATCACCACATTAATGCTTTTGTAGCGTACGAGCAAAGTAAAAGACACACGGAAACGTTTGGCGCGTCAAGAATGAATTTCCCCACTGTTGAAACACCAGAATTATCACAAGGTGGATCTGCGTCTACTGACAAAGACAATTGGGGAAGTAGCTCTAACTTTACGAGAAGAAGTTATATCGGGCGTGCTACCTACAACTACAAAGAAAAATATCTGGCGGAAGTACAGATGCGTGTGGATGGATCTTCAACGTTTCCAAAAGGAAAACAATACGGTTATTTCCCTGCTATCTCTGCCGGTTGGAGAATTTCAGAAGAAGGTTGGTTTAATAGTGCAATCTCCTTTATTGATGATCTGAAAATAAGAGCATCTTACGGTACGTTAGGGAATGATAATGTAGGTCAGTTCCAGTTTTTTAATAATTACTCGTTAAGCAATTCTAATTATGTCATTGGAGCTGACAAACACCCAGGTATAGAATTAATAAAACTGGCCAATCCAAATATTACCTGGGAAGTTTCGCGCAAAACCGATATTGGTATCAACACAACATTTCTGAAAAATTTCAACCTCGAATTCATTTATTTTCAGCAGCATCGCACCAAGATTCTTCTGCCAAGAAATGCTTCTATCCCCGGTGTTACAGGAATTGTTAACCCTAACGGATCAGGCACTTTGTTACCAGATGAAAACATTGGTAAAGTTGATAGTAAAGGTATTGAGGCTACAATCGGGTATAATAAACATGAGGGAGAATTCTGGTATGGTATTTCTGCAAATATGACGTTTGCCCGTAACAAAATAATATTCATCGATGAAGCACCTAACTTGTTAGATTACCAGCGCCAGACCGGTGGTCCTTTGAATACCTATCTATTGTATCAGACCATTGGAATATTCAGAACACAAAATGATCTTGATTCTAACCCCCACTTTCCTAACGCAAAACTAGGTGACCTTATATATGCTGATCATAACAATGATGGAGTGATGACTGCTGATGATCAGGTGCGAACACAATATGGAAACATACCACAGCTTACCTATGGCATGACGATTAGCGCTGGCTGGAAACGTTTTGATATCTCTTTACTTTTCTCAGGACAATCAAGAGTAAGTCAATATGTTTTAACGGAGTCTGGATCTATTGGAAATTTCTATAGCACCTGGGCGGATAACAGATGGACTCCTGATAATATTAATGCTTCATATCCCCGGGCTGATAACAGAGCGTCATCTGCTTATAGTGGTGGTCTATATAAAAATGACTTCTGGCTAAATGACGCATCGTTTCTCCGCTTGAAGAATGTTGCCATTGGCTACACTGTTCCGCCTGCACTTATATCCAAATTGCGTATGACTGGTCTTCGTATTTATGCCAATGCTTTCAACCTTTTCACCATTTCGAAAGTGAAAAACTATGATCCGGAAGGCAGCAGCGAAAGCGCGCAATTCTATCCACAACAAAGAATATTAAACATCGGTGTTAACGTGCAGTTTTAAGAAGAGTAAATGAAATCGATACTATTCGACTTCATGGATTTCATCAAACAAAAATTTAGACTATGAAAATAAAATTCACACATACAATATTATTCGCATCCATCTGCTTAGGTGGAATGATGATAGGTTGTAACGATGACCTATTGAACGTTACACCTACTGATCGCTTATCCGATGCTTCCATTACAGCAGACTCTTCTCTCTTCGAAGATTTTGTTATAAACAGATATATGGGTGTAAAACTTCAGGACAAAGAAGCTGAAGGAACAAATCCTGGATTTGGCAGAGGCTTTGAATACGCATTATGGGCATCTCTTACGGATGAATCTATTTACAACAGTGACGATAACACCTGGTTAGTTCAACGAGGTCAACTTGCTCCGGAGAATACCGGTATCACGGGTACGATATGGTCAAGAAGCTATCGCAGCATCAGGGAATGTAACTATGCCTTGAGTAAGATCGGTGAGGTAGCAATGAGCGACAATCGCAAGAAATTAATTACTGCTGAGATCAAATTTATTCGCGCGTTTCGTTATCACGACTTAATCCGCAATTATGGACAAATCATTCTCATTGGAGACAAGGTTTATGAGCTTGGTGAAAATTTTACAGATCCGGCTATCTTCGAAAAATCGACAATATCGGAAGGAATGCAGTATATCACGGAGCAGCTTAATCAAGCCGCAGCAGATTTGCCTTCCCTGAATAATTCTGCGTGGCCTTTAGGTCGTGCCACTAGCGGAGCTGCATTAGCGCTGAAGTCACGAATATTGCTCTACGCAGCCAGCCCGTTATATAATGCTGGCACATGGCAAGCCGCTGCAGATGCTGCTCAGGATGTTATGAACCTGAACTATTCACTGCACCCTGATTATCACGCGCTTTTCCTGACATCATCCAGCAGCGAGATAATTTTCGAAAGACTTTATGTAAAAGGTGCAAGACATGTTTGTCTCGAAATTTCTAACGCTGCGAATGGCTACGGTGGCTGGGCAGGAAATTCTCCGTTGCAAAATCTTGTGGATGCTTATGAAGTTAAAGTAGATGCCAATACTTCCGTTCCATTTGACTGGAACAATACAACTCACGCGCAAGCTCCTTACGAAAATCGTGATCCGCGTTTCTATGCCAGCATACTTTACAATGGTGCTCAGTATAGAGGTCGCGAGATTGAAACCTTCGAGCCAGGAGGAAAAGATAGTAAAGATGGACGTGACAATTGGAACACTTCTAAAACCGGTTACTATCTCTACAAATTCATAGACACAAATCTTCCGATCGACAATCCATGGGACGTTGCCGGAACTCAGCCTTGGATATATCTACGTTATGCAGAAGCGGTTTTAAATTATGCAGAAGCTAAAAATGAAGTATCGGGACCTGACGCAAGTGTATATGACGCAATCAATTTGATTCGCAGTCGTGCCAATATGCCTGATCTTCCTGCAGGGCTTACGCAAGATGAAATGCGTCAACGAATACGCAATGAAAGACAAGTGGAATTGGCATTCGAAGAGCATCGCTTCTATGATGTTCGCAGGTGGAAGATTGCAATGGACACTGAAAATGAACCGGCTTATGGTATTTCCATTACAAAAGATGCATCAAATAATCTGACCTATGCGCGTAAGATTGCTTTAGATGGAAGATTGTTCAAAGAACAACATTACTGGCTGCCTATTCCAAGAGCAGAGATTCAAGCTTCTGGTGGAATATTAGAGCAAAGTCCTCAATATTAGTTCGTAAACAATTCAAATGAGTCTGCCCTGCATGGGCAGGCTCATTACTTTTTAATCAGCAAACTATGTGGTTCCACTGCTATTTTCGTTCAAGCGATAAGTCTGTTTTATTGTCGAGGATACTCGTCATCATGACATTGCTTTCTCTGATCGGCTGCAAGGAAAAAACCGAAACACTTTTTACACTCCTGCCCTCTTCCGAGACAGGCGTAACCTTCACAAACACCGTAGAAGAAAATAACGCGCTCAATATTCTTACGTATGAATATTTATACAATGGTGGTGGCGTTGCTTCAGGTGATTTTAATAATGATGGCTGGATTGATCTCTTCTTTACCGGCAACAAAGTCGAAAACAAACTTTATTTAAACAAAGGCAACTTGACCTTCGAAGACATTACCGTCACGGCTGGTGTAAAGGGAAAAGCGCCCTGGAAAACCGGAGTAGCACTTGCTGATGTAAATGAAGATGGACTTTTAGACATATACATCAGCACGTCTGGCCCTGGCAATGAGCAAGAACATTGTAATGAGCTCTATATAAATCAGGGAGGTAAAATCCCCAAATTCAAAGAAGAAGCTTCTAAGTATAATTTAGATGCCTGTGGTACATACTCAACACAAGCTTCTTTTTTTGATTATGACAAAGATGGTGATCTCGATATGTTCCTGTTAAACCATGCGCGTTTAACCTACAACCCATTCTTTAATACGCGCAAGTTACGTTCCCTTCGTCATGCTCAATATGGCAACAGATTGTATCGCAACGACACGGGAAAATTTACAGATGTCAGTGAACTTGCCGGGATACATGGCAGTGGTGTGAATTTTGGTTTGGGAATATCCATTAGTGACGTAAATGGAGACACCTGGCCTGACCTCTATGTTACCAATGATTACGAAGAGCAGGATTTTTTTTATCTGAATCACCGTGATGGAACATTCAGAGAAGTGTTAAAAAAATCGTTCAGGCATATATCACGCAATGGGATGGGGAGCGACATTGCCGACTATAACAACGATGGCCTACCCGATGTAATGGTAGTAGACATGTTGCCGGAAGGCAACTATAGACAGAAAGTATTGAAGGGCCCTGATGAATATGATAAGTATAATTTACTTCGGGATAGTGGCTATCATCATCAAAACATGCGTAACACTCTCCAGTTAAATTTAGGTAATTCACCGGATAGCACACCCACTTTTAGTGAAGTAGGGCAACTGGCTGGTGTATCAAATACTGATTGGAGCTGGAGTCCCTTGTTTGCTGATTTTGATAATGACGGACTAAAAGACATTTTAATTACGAATGGCTTTCTTCGCGATTTCACCAATCTCGATTTTGTGAAGTACAAATACGGAGACAACGCAAAGGGCAATAAATCAAATGCTCTTCTTGAGATTGTCAAAGAGCTTCCTTCGACCCGGATCACAAACTACGTTTTTAACAACAGAGGTGATCTGACGTTTGATAACACCACAGAGAAGTGGGGATTAACAGAGAAATCAATTTCCAATGGTGCTGTATATGCGGATCTTGATAATGATGGTGATCTGGATATAATTATTAACAACATCAATCAGGAAGCATTCATTTATCGTAACAATTCCGATAAAAACAATCACTACATAAAGATTACACTTCAGGGAAATAAGACAAACCCCTTTGCGGTTGGATCAAAAATCCGGATAACCACAGAACGTTCTCAACAAATGCAAGAGCTCTATCTTTCCCGCGGCTTTCAATCTTCCGTATCTCCTATATCAAATTTTGGCTTGGGCAAAGAAGAGGTTATTAAAGAAATTAATGTCGAATGGCCTGATGGCAAAATCTCATCCATTCTAAATCTACCCGCGGACATAAGCCTCACGTTGAATATCAAAGACGCAACGCTTCAGAAATCAAATAGTCCTGTCGTTCCAACAACTGAAATATTCCAAAACATATCAGCATCATCCAACATCACTTTTACGCATCACGAAAATGAATTCATTGACTATAAAGTTCAATACTTACTACCTTACCAGGTTTCGCGCTACGGGCCTTGCTTAACCACAAGTGATATTAACCATGATGGTAACGAAGACTTTTTTATTGGTGGAGCAAGTGGACAGTCAGGAAAACTTTTCTTAATGAATAACGAAAATTCATTTCAACAATCTGTTAGTCAGCCCTGGAGTAAAGACAGTCTAAAAGAAGATACTGGCGCAGTATTCTTTGATGCCGATGGAGATCAGGATCTTGATCTTTATGTAGTCAGTGGTGGATCAGAGTTCAAACCTTCCCAGGCTGATCTGCTTCAGGACCGTCTTTATTTAAACAATGGAAAGGGAGTCTTTCAAGAAGATTTTAATGCACTACCAAAGGAATTCTCAAATGGCAGCTGCGTGGTTACCGCTGACTATGATAAAGATGGCGATTTAGACCTATTTGTTGGTGCGAGATCAATCCCAGGAAATTATCCACTGCCCTCCCATTGTTTTCTGTTACGCAACGATACACAAAATGGAAATGTACGGTTTAGCAACGTCACACCTACCTCTCTATTAAAGCCTGGAATAGTATCATCTGTAATATGGACTGATTATAACAACGACAGTTGGCCGGATTTAATTATTGCGGGAGAGTTTATGCCGGTGATGCTATTTAAAAATTCAAAAGGACTACTGATCGACCAAACCATTGAAAGCGGGCTCGCGAATACCAATGGCATGTGGTGTACACTAATAGAAGCTGATACTGATGATGATGGCGACAAGGATATTATTGCCGGAAATATAGGTTTGAATACTTCCTTCAAAGCTTCAGAGAAAGAACCACTTGTCATTTATTCTGGAGATTTCAATGCCGATGGTATCATTGATCCCATTGTATCTACTTACATAGGTCACGTACAATATCCCCTGGCATCACGAGATGAAATGCTCGAACAACTTCCTTATCTCAAGAAAATATTTTCAAGCTACGATGCCTATGCGAGTGCATCCATTCAAAATATTCTTACTGAAGAAAAGTTAAAAAACGCAATCCAATCCAAAGCGTACATTTTAAGCAGCGCTGTATTTGAAAATAAAGGTAATGGAACATTCTCTGTTTCATCCTTGCCCATGGAGGCACAATTCACCAGTTCTTCCGGAATACTCTTTGAAGACCTTGACTCTGATGGAAAAAAAGATATTCTTCTCGCAGGTAACTTTTATCCTCAACGCGTACAACAAGGAAGAAGCGATGCGGGTTCAGGCCTTCTTTTAAAAGGCAACGGAAAAGGAAATTTTACTCCTATTATGCCAAGGCGTTCCGGCTTCTATGCTCCAGGAGATGTAAGAAGCCTATGCTTGTTACGAAATAAAAAAGGTGAACGCTATGTTCTTGTTGGTCTCAATGATGACAAGCCAATCTATTTCAAAAACTT
>JBDTTT010000207.1:0-7155 GCA_039930485.1 Chryseolinea sp. | reverse complement strand
TTTCGGTAAGCATTTTTTTTGCATCTCGTTTTTTAGATCCTCCTATCTCACATTCCGGGTCTTCCGATTGTGATTTAGAGAATGGATCAGGCAAATAGAAATTGCCTTTCCCTATTTTTTTACCGGCAAGAATCTGAAAGCACAATGCCTTAAAGCGTGGTCAAGTTCATTTGTGTTACGCATAGATTTTTAAATAAGTATTAACAAAAACAGATCGTCTAAAAAACCAAAATGATTATGAGGAGAATTTCAATGGTTATGTTCATCGGCCTCTGTATAGTGTTGTGCTATACAAGCTGTGAATCCAAAAAAGAAGAAAAGGAAGCGGAGACTAAATTTTTGGTTACTAGTCCTTTAAAGAAAGACACGCTGGTCACAAGAGATTATGTATCTCAAATCCATTCCATACAGCACATAGAACTAAGGTCCAGGGAAAGAGGGTATCTGCAAAGCATTTTTGTAGACGAAGGACAGTTTGTAAAGCAAGGGCAGCGCATGTTTCAAATCCTGCCGTTGCTATACCAGGCCGAAGCACAAAAGGCACAAGCAGAGGCCAACTTTGCTGAAATTGAATATCAAAACACCAAGACGCTTGCTGATAGTAATGTAGTATCAAAAAATGAATTAGCGTTGGCCAAAGCAAAATTGGATAAAGCAAAAGCTGAATTATCATTAGCACAGGTTCACCTGGGATTCACCGATATCAAAGCTCCCTTTAATGGTATAATGGATCGCTTTTATGTTCGACAAGGAAGTCTTGTTGATGAAGGAGATTTGCTCACTACACTTTCGGACAATACGAAAATGTGGGTCTACTTCAATGTTCCGGAAGCGGAATACCTGGATTATAAAATGCATGCAAAAAAAGATAGCCTGATGAAAGTAAACCTGATCATGGCCAATCATCAGATGTTCGATTATCCGGGAGTGGTTCAAACCATCGAAGCGGATTTTAACAACGAAACCGGAAACATCGCGTTCAGAGCAACCTTCCCTAATCCGAAAGGACTACTAAGACATGGTGAAACCGGCAATGTGCAGATGGTGGTTCCGTTTATCAATGCTCTGATCATTCCGCAGAAAGCAACGTTTGAGGTGCTGGAAAAGAAATATGTTTTTGTGGTAGATAAAGTCGGAACCGTCATGCAAAAGGAAATTGAAATTGCTGCAGAAATGCCTGACTTATATGTAATCAAGTCCGGAATAAATGCGAATGACAGGATACTATTGGAAGGTATACGCAAAGTGAAAGACGGAGAAAAGATAGGAGAGTATGAATACGAGGATGCACAGAAGGTCATTTCTCATTTGAATGTGTATGTCGAATAACCTAACCAATTAGAAAGTAACAAAATGTTTAATGTATTCCTAAAACGACCAGTACTTGCGATAGTATTTTCACTGGTCATAATTTTCATGGGCGTCATGGCGATTAAAACACTGCCCACGTCCCAGTTTCCCTCAATTGCTCCTCCGATGGTTATGGTCTCTGCATCGTATCCTGGAGCAAGCGCTAAAACGCTTACCGAATCCGTTATCATTCCGCTGGAACAGGCCATCAATGGTGCATGGGGTATGCGATACATGACGTCAGATGCGACCAGCGCAGGAGAAGCGAATATCCAGGTTGTATTTGAACCAGGTAGCGATCCCAACCAGGCGTTGGTACAAATTTCGAATCGTGTTGAACAAGTTAGAAATAGACTTCCACCTTTGGTTCAACGCGAAGGGGTAATCATTACACCCATCATGCCCAGCATGTTGATGTATGTCAACTTGTATAGTACGGACAAGAACGCAAACATGAAGTTCCTCTTCAATTATGCGGGAGTTACCATGATACCTGAGCTGCAACGGATAAATGGTATCGGCCAAGCGAGAATATTAGGTAGCCGCCAATATGCCATGCGCGTTTGGCTGAACCCAGAACGCATGCGGGCATACAAAATCTCACCCGATGACGTAATGAAGGCGATGGATGATCAAAGTATCATCGGTAAACCCGGTCGGATAGGCAGAGGGGATGGTAATCGCTCCGAAGCACTCGAATATGTTTTGGCGTATTCGGATCGATTTAATGAACCGAAACAATATGAAGATATTATTCTGAGAGCAAACGCGAATGGAGAAATTCTTCGATTGAAAGATGTTGGGAAGGTGGTATTGGGCAGTGAGTACTATGATATTTATTCTAATCTCAACGGACATCCTTCGGCTGCAATTGTACTGAAGCAGACTTACGGCAGTAATGCCAGTGAAGTCATTGAAAATGTAAAACTCAAACTTGACGAACTGAAAAAATCATTCCCACCCGGAATGGATTATGAAATCAGTTATGATGTTTCCAAGTTCCTGGATGCCTCAACCGAGAATGTAATTCACACGCTGAGGGATGCTTTTATCCTGGTAGCGTTGGTGGTATTCATTTTCCTCGGTGACTGGCGTTCTACGCTTATACCAACATTGGCCGTGCCGATATCCCTTATCGGTGCCTTTATCTTTATGCAGATTTTCGGACTCACCATCAATATGATTACGTTGTTCGCCTTGGTGTTGGCCATTGGTATCGTGGTGGATGATGCGATTGTAGTAGTTGAAGCCGTGCACGCCAAGATGGAAGAGGAACATTTGTCTCCTTATCAGGCGGTACGAAAAGTTCTGGGTGAGATTAGTGGTGCGGTTATAGCCATTACATTATTGATGACGGCTGTATTTGTTCCGGTGGCCTTCATGTCGGGTCCAGTAGGTGTATTCTACAGACAGTTTTCGATCACTATGGCCAGCTCCATTGTTCTCTCGGGTCTCGTAGCGCTTACACTTACACCAGTTCTATGCGCAATGATATTGAAGAACAATCACGGAAAACAACGGAAGAAAACCTGGCTGAACAGATTTATAGATAGTTTCAATCGCGGATTTGAAAAGATCACAAGTAAATATGTATGGCTGTTGAAAAAGATTGCACACAAGAGAATTGTCACGGCCGGTATGTGGTTAGCATTTGTATTGGGTATTTATGTAATAGCGAATCACCTGCCATCCGGATTTATCCCCAGTGAAGACCAGGGGATACTCTATGCCATTATCCAAACACCTCCTGGTTCAACGCTGGAACGAACCAATGATATATCAGGCCAACTCCAGCAAATTATTTCGAAAGTAGAAGGTATACAATCCGTTTCTTCAATTGCAGGTTATGAAGTGCTCACCGAAGGACGCGGATCGAATGCGGGAACCTGTTTGATCAACCTGAAACCCTGGTCAGATCGGAAACATACCGTGAACGAAATTATTTATGAGCTGGAAGAAAAGTCGAAAGCGATTCCAGGAGCAACCATTGAATTCTTCGATCCACCAGCCGTACCGGGATACGGAGCAGCCGGGGGCTTTGCTTTGCAGCTGCTTGATAAAAATCCTGATGGTTCTTACGAGGATCTCGAAAAGGTGAAGAATGATTTTATGGCCGCGCTGGAAAAACGCAAAGAGCTGTCAGGCTTATTCACCTTCTTCAGTTCCAACTATCCTCAATATGAGATCGAGATTGATAACGAACTGGCGATGCAGAAAGGTGTTACCATCGGTAATGCGATGAACACGCTTTCTATTTTTGTTGGGAGTACCTATGAACTTGGTTTTATTAAATACCAACGCTTTTTCAAAGTGTTTGTGCAAGCAGCGCCAGAATTCAGAAAGCTTCCTTCTGATGTTCTGAATCTGTGGGTGAAAAACGATCGTGATGAGATGGTACCTTTTTCAGCATTCATGAAAATTAAAAAGAAGCAAGGCGCCAATGAAATCAACCGTTTCAATATGTACAACACAGCGGCCATTCGAGGTGCTCCTTCAAAAGGATTCAGTAGTGGAGAGGCGATTAAGGCTGTACAGGAAGTGGCTGCAAAAACATTACCCCGTGGATATGATATTGATTGGGCGGCTCTTTCATACGATGAGGTAAGACGTGGAAATGAAGCTATTTATATTTTCATCATCGTGTTAGCGTTCGTGTATTTAGTTCTTGCTGCACAATACGAAAGTTTTATCATTCCGCTGGCTGTAGTGCTCTCGTTGCCAGCTGGAGTTTTTGGATCATTCCTGTTGATTAAATCGATGGGATTGGCAAACGATATTTACGCGCAGGTTGGATTGGTGATGCTGGTTGGTCTGCTCGGAAAAAATGCGGTGTTGATTGTTGAGTTTGCTGTACAAAAGAACAGACAAGGTGCATCTATACTGGAGGCAGCAATCGAAGGTGCGAAGGTTCGTTTCCGTCCGATCTTAATGACTTCATTCGCCTTTATAGCAGGATTAATTCCGTTGGTGATCGCGCACGGTGCAGGTGCTATTGGTAACCGTACCATTGGTGCTTCTGCCCTTGGAGGAATGCTTTTCGGAACACTCTTCGGTGTCATTATTGTCCCTGGCTTATATTACATATTCGGCACAATGGCCGCTGGCAGAAAACTGATTAAAGATGAAGATCATGATCCGTTAACTGAAAACCTGGCCCATCAAATGGACTCTTTTCCACAAACTGAAGACAGCGAAGACAATGCACACTAAAAAGATATTTACGGCAGTAGGGATAATTTGTATTAGCCTACTCTATACAGCTTGTACTGGACCCGCGTTGGTTCAAAAGACAGAGAATAAAACAACGCCTGTGAGTTTTAGGAACTCACAGGATACTGTCAATACTGCAAAGATCCAATGGAAGGAATTTTTTAGCGATCCTTATTTGATTGGGCTTATTGATACAGCGCTTCAAAATAATCAGGAGTTCAATATCATACTACAGGAAATTAACATTGCCAGAAACGAAGTTAGGGCAAGGAAGGGAGCGTACTTACCGTTTGTTAACCTTGGAGCGGGTGCGGGAATTGAAAAGACACCTCGGTATACAAGAGCTGGAGCGGTGGATGAAACTACCGAAATTCAACCCGGTAAAAGCATGCCTGATCCTTTGCCAGACTTTATGCTAGCTGCCAATATTTCGTGGGAAGTCGATATATGGAAAAAGCTGCGTAACAGTAAAAAGTCTGCTGTGTACAGTTATCTATCTTCCATTGAAGGCAAGAATTTTATGGTGACTAAACTGATTGCCGAAGTTGCCAATTCGTATTATGAATTGATGGCACTGGATAACCAGTTGGAAATACTAAAAAGGAACATCGAAATTCAGCAAAATGCTTTGGAGATTGTAAAGCTGGAGAAAGAGTCGGCAAGGGTGACGGAGCTGGCAGTTCGCAGATTCCAGGCAGAGGTACTCAAAAACCAAAGTCGTCTGTTTGCTATTAACCAGTCGATCATCGAAACTGAGAATCGAATTAATTTTCTGGTAGGAAGATTTCCGCAGCCTGTCTTACGTAATTCTCAAAATTTCTCAGCATTATTACCGGATACGATACAGGCCGGAATTCCATCACAACTTTTGGAAAACAGGCCCGATATCAGACAAGCCGAACAACAATTATCAGCATCTAAAATTGATGTGAAGGTAGCCAAGGCCAACTTTTATCCTTCGTTAATGATTACTGGATCCTTGGGGTACGAAGCATTTAATACGAAGTTCTTATTTCAATCACCTCAATCCATGCTTTATACACTGGCCGGACAATTGGTTGGACCGCTTATCAACAGGAACGCGATTAAGGCATATTATTATTCTGCCAATTCAAGGCAGATACAAAATGTTTACAATTATGAGCGCACCGTTTTAACAGCGTACATTGAAGTTGCCAATCAGTTGTCAAACATTAATAATCTGAAAAACAGTTACGATTTGAAAGTTCAACAGGTGGAAGCCCTTACTCAGTCGATCGATATTTCAACCCGCCTCTTCAAGTCAGCTAGAGCAGATTATATGGAAGTATTGCTGACTCAGCGTGATGCCCTTGAATCAAAATTTGAATTGGTGGAAACCAAGAAGCAGCAAATGAATGCCATGGTGAATATTTACCAAGCATTAGGTGGAGGATGGAAGTAATTTGATGGTAGCGCCATCGAACCTGATCTTGGTTTTGGAGTTTTATTGTTTTGTTTAGATAGTGTAAATCCCGAGACCGATGAAAGCCTTGAATGCGAAAGCATTTGAGGCTTTTTGATTTCATCGAACACAAATGCATGAAATAAAATCCAACATTTTAGTGCATCACCATCACTTTTAAGAAAGTGACGTCTATTGAAGTCCTTATAAGCACCTTTGTTTTCTATCCCACAGCATTTAAGGAAAGAAACCATACTCAAGACCTTATGCGCTCATCATTACTAATTTCCTGTCTCTTCTCACGTCTTCCTTTTTGTTGAATTGAACAACGAATTCTGTTCCATTTCCCAACGAGCTCTGAACTGAAATCTCTCCTTGTAGCCTTTCGACAGCATGCTTTACAATAACAAGACCCAAACCATTTGAAGATTCGCCAGAGGTAGGTCTGGCGGAAAGTTTTTGAAATTTCTTAAACATCTTCAATTGGTCTTCATTGCTTATACCAGGTCCCTGATCACGAACAGCGATAGAGACTGACTTTTCTGTGCCTTGCACCGTAATGAAAACATGTGTGTTTGGATGAGAAAATTTAATGGCGTTGGAGATTATATTATCGAGAATCCTCTTGAGTAAAGTAGTGTCAGTAATCATTTCAAGCTGACCATTAAATTCTACATGCAATTGTATTTTCTTGGATCGGGCCTGTTCTGCAAGAAAACTTCCAATGTGATCGTTTATGAAGGGACCTATATCAATCCATTCATGCTCTATTGATTTATGCACCACTGAATCGGCATGCAGAATATCATCAATGAGATAAAGGCCTTCGTTGCTTACTTTAATCATTAAGTCGACAATCTCTCTTTGCGATTCAGTAAGGTGTGTCGATTGAATTAATGTTGCGAGACCCAGGTGACGATTAAGTGGAGCACGCAATTCATGAGCTGCACTACTGATAAGATGCTCTTCGTTGTTTTGATCATCCCAGTTTGTCGCGTTCGTTTCCGAATCGTTTCGGAGCTTTAACTGATCGAGCTGGCCTTTAAGCCTTTTGTTCAAAGACCTTTCCTTTTCATATTGCGATCGCAGTTCATATTCATGATCGGAAAGGGATAAATAGATTTTTAAGAGCTTGAGAATAAAACTCCGAATAGCGTCCCTGATTTCACGAT
>JBDTTT010000206.1:0-7251 GCA_039930485.1 Chryseolinea sp. | reverse complement strand
CTCGATGCATTAAAAAAAGATCTAAGGTCGGTAGGGTTTCGGGGTTATTGTGTGTGATAGAGGTAAAAGAAGAGCACTTATGCCCAACATGGATTATAATATACTTATTCATAAATACCTGACCGGGGAAATTTCATCGGACGACAGGAAATTACTCGATGCCTGGCTTGCCGCGTCCGATGAAAACCGGCAGACATTTGAAGAGATCAAACAAATCTGGGAAAACGCTGAAGAGGAAGACGACTTTACTGATCGTGATTTCCAGGGAGAGATGGAAAAGCTGGAAAGTGCTGTTCAGGAGTCAGCCAATAAAGATAAACTCATCAGGCAGTATCAGCGGACAAGTAAGGTCAGGAATCTCGCACTGATTGCCATCGTGGTCTGTGGAAGTGTGTTTGCTGCCATCCCTTATTTCCAGAAGGCTCCGACAAAGTCTGTGAGCTTTTCAAATAGCACCAATAATTTGCTGCTCCTCTCTGATAGTACCCAAGTTCTTTTAAATCGAAATTCTTCTATTGCCTTTACCGATTCTGAAGACGCAAGAGCGGCCACCCTTTCCGGTGAAGCTATGTTTGAAGTAGAGCGTGAACCAAGGCCATTCACGGTCTCTGCCGGAAATGCTTTAGTGACTGTTCTGGGAACCTCCTTTGTCGTGAAAGCATACCGGGATTCCGCTGTTCGGGTAACGGTTATTTCGGGTAAGGTTCATGTTCGATCTAACGATAGAGAGGTTGATCTCGCTCAAGGTGAACAATCATTAGCGAGTGCAGCAGGACTAACAAAGTCAATAAACGAAGATCCAAATTTCAATTCGTGGTATACACGCAGATTGGAATTCAAAAATACCGAACTGGAAAAAGTGCTTCAGCTCGTGGAAGAGTTATACCAGATTTCTTTTCGCATCAATGAGAAGAGAATACTGAGCTGCCGGTTTACAGGGAAATTTAATGATGCAAAGCTTGAGGACGTATTGAAAACACTTGCGTTCAGTCTCGATATTGATTTTACTTCACAGCAGGGAAACTACTACGAGGTTTCCGGCAAAGGTTGTGTGCCATGAAAACCATCTCACTATGCGTATACTTTTACTGACACTTTTTCTTTCAACAACATTGACATTGTATGCACAGGTGGATCTATCAAGACAGGTCACCATTAACGTAAAGGAAGTTCATGTGGCCAAGCTGTTCGAGATACTAGAAACGAGACACGGACTGGTTATCGCCTTTGGTATTGATAACATTCCTGCAACTTTAAAAATCAGTTTGTCCGCTACCAATAAAACGATTTATGAAATCCTGCGCATGATATGCTCACAAGCAGGGTTGACCTACCAGATTATAGACAATGCCATCGTCTTCAAATACGCCAGGCCCGTGACGGTACAGAAAGCAGATCAATCATCCGGTTCTACCACCGCATCGTTTTCCGAAGCAAAGGACTCATCCCTCCACGTACCGACAAATACGGCTTTGACTCCTGTTGATTCGTTGCCCGTCAATAGCATTGATTCGTCAGAGATTCTTATTGACCCAAGTCAGACGGAAGTCCATTCGTATGAGGATCAACAGATAGTTGAATCTGTGCCGATGAAACTTCCGGAAGTTCCTTCTCTTTTCTCCACAAGTAAGAAGCACTCGAAGTTGGGATTCTATGGTGCTGGTATCTTTTTTAGTTATGCGATGGACGATAATCACTTTCGTTTTGTAGAACGGGACATTGCCTATCAGCAGTACGAAGTAGATTGGAACTACAGCATGAGTATGGGAGGATACGTGATCGTGTCCTCGAAACTTTATGTTTCACTGGGAGTCGGATATGCAACAAAAGACTTTGCATTGAATTACCATTACAACGTGCTTGATCCGGATGATCCTTTTCCCATTCCGGATAAGACCAAAGTACAGATACGCTACCTGGAGGTGCCGTTGACTGTCGGTTATGGAATATACAACAGAAGAAAACTTTCTCTCTGTGTTGCTGCCGGACTTTATCCCTCTTACCTTATTGAAAAGCGCGAACGTACTACATACCTGAATACCGGCAATCCAACTACAGATTATTTCATTAACGACAATCGTTCCACCCTCTACAGCGCAACGCTTGGCTTTATCGTGCATTACTCCGTCA
The DNA here is from genome assembly GCA_039930485.1 of Chryseolinea sp. Lineage (GTDB taxonomy): Bacteria > Bacteroidota > Bacteroidia > Cytophagales > Cyclobacteriaceae > Chryseolinea. The sequence continues at coordinate 5,121 of JBDTTT010000206.1, read as the reverse complement.
GCGGCTTATGTGGAATTTTTGTGGAACCCGGCTACCTGTTTTTTCCAGGGGCTGTCAACAAGCGGGCGATGGAACCCAACGCTTCGCTCTATCGAATTAAGACTGGAATTCAATTTTCGTTACACCCCAAAAAATAACTTCGCATGAAAACACTTTTACTAATTCCACTTCTGTTATTCAATTCGTTCAACATCGGCTACGCACTTAGCGTTACCATCAATCAATCCGGAACGGGAGCTAATTCATGTTCGCGTTCATTAACAGCAGTCGTGAGTGGCGGTTCTGGCAATTATACCTATACGTGGTCTATTGTAACGCCAGCGATCTCATGGCCGACCACCAATAACGTGGCTACAGTAAGCCTTGCCTTAAACCAGACCGCAGACGTGAATGTTTCCGTTCAGGACAACAATACAAATCAAATGACCTCCACTACGGTTACTGTTTACCGGGTGCTGCTAGGTGGCTTCAGTACCTTCATACCGAACCTGATCACTCCGAATGGAGACGGTTACAATGACAATTGGATCATTACAGACGCTAACAAAACCTACAGTCCGATCAATGCCTACAGTTATACGTTGACCATTAAGAATGCAAGCAACGTTCAAGTATTCTCTGCCAGTGGAACGGTTACAGCAAACCATCTTGGCGTCATCGGAGGTGATATCAATTGGAATGCAAGGGTTAACGGAACCGGAAGTATTGTACCCACCGGTGTATACACCTATCAGTTAACACTGGTGAACTGTGCACAGTCCACACCGTACAATGGCCAGTTGAACGTTCTCTATTAATCACTCGCCTTCCGCGGTAGGGTGCTCGCTTATTTCAGTGTAATAGAAGTACAAGAACAACCTCGGTTCTGAAAACTTTTATTCCGTTATCGAGCATGCATGAATGCGGTCTTAAAATATGAACTGGAAAAGTTGGAGCATGTTGTTACCAACGAACTTCTAGCCCGAGGCGAGAAGCATGTTCCTATTACGACCGATCAACTGGATTCGTCTAAACAAGTTTTACGCGATGAGACGGATCGGATCAAAAAGAAGTTTGTGCATGAGATCTATGCTTTTGAAGATGAGCGTCATTTGGAACGGTACATCCAGTTACACCAGCAGGAGTTAATCCGTCTAATGGATCAACTGGCCGGAGTGAAACATGATGGTGACAACGATGATCCAAATGATCACGAGCTTTACAGGCATGCGTGTCGCGCGGTGGAAGAACTATTAACGTTTATCGAACGACACTTTACCAAGTACTTCGACCAGGACACCAAGGCACCGGAGAGTTACATCACACTTGCCGGTAGCGACATGGTAAAAACATACGGTGACCTGCTGGACAGTCTCAAAACTCTGAATGTGGATGGGCACCTTATTGATCTGGTCTTACATCCCATGAAGAAATTTATAGAGAGCATTCCGGCAGGACAGATCACCTACCGGAGGATCATCTATGTCAAAGAAATACAGAAGGAAATTCAGCGCATCATCTTTTCACAAAAAAAAGACATTCCCCTTGACGATCACCTTCGTGCCGAATTGCTTTACCTGAATTACAATACGATCAAGTACTTCAGGTATTACACTAACTTCATCGTTGCACAGTTGGAGAATGTAGATTCCTCTTCGGGAAGAATTGAAAGACTGTCGTATTTTCTGAAGCTGGTAAATCAAACGCAAATTAAACCGGGTGTTGGATACAACCGGACGATACACACTTTAAAAGAACAATTGTCGGAATGGATTGCTGAGGAAGTATTCTACCTGGAAAAGATGCACAAGCTTAATGAGAAGAATGCCGCAGGTACTGCGCTGGCTGACGACTTCAAATTAAAGACCGAGATGTCAGTCTCACAGCTCGCGTATCTACTGCGCGTGTTTATCGAAACCAAAATCATCAATAATAAAAATGTATCTGACCTGATCCGGTTCTTCTCACGATTCTTTCAAACCAAACGGTTAGAGAGTATATCCTACGAAAGTTTCCGGGTACGCTATTACAATACGGAGGAAGGAACCAAACGCAGTGTTCGAAACATGCTGTTACAAATGGTTGATTATATAAACAAAAATTAAGATGAGACTCATACTTTTATTTTCACTCCTTACTCTTGTGCAGTCTTGTTCAACAAAGGAAGTCAGTCCCGAACAGATCAAAGGGCGATATGTCAAAGAGGTGAACTTCGAAGTGCCTCATCCCTTCAGTGGCAAGATGCTCGGCATGGGCAAGATACGGGACACGATGTTCATCGCACCCAAGCAAATTGGATATGAAATTAGCAACAATAAATGGCGGAAGAATGATTATGATACGCTCGGTTGGCAGAACCTGGAGCATGAAGAAAATCATCCCATGCCTACTTACAGGGCAACGTTTGATCCTACGGACAGCACGCTCAACCCGGAGTTATCGGGTTTATTTTTATCTTTGAAACTTGACCTTGCGAACAATCGACTGCGAAAAGGGAAAAGTGAACGCAATGTTTACATGAAGGTCAACTAAGTCGCATCAAGATAAATTCAGGGAGCCCATCTACTTGGATAAGGCAGGATGATCGAAAGATTCCTGCCTTTTTTTTGCACCAAGTTCGGCCTTTCCTCTGACTCCTTTACAGAGACTACGGCATAAACCCGCACCTCACACAGCGTCTTCCGATTCCTCCTTGCCTTACCTTCCACGCCTATGAGATTGCTAATCCTTATTTTGAACGCTAAAGCACAAAAGGAAATATAAATGCCGAGTACTATGCAGATAGAGTCAAAACACACACGGTGATGGTAAATAATTTATTTTATTAATTCCTTTTAGATTGAAGCCGAAGCCGATTTAAGATCAATAATCAATTGAATTGATTTCTCATAGCCATCATGGCATCTCTTTGCAAGGTCAATGATTTCCTCAATGAGCTTCTTGCTAAAATTCTCTATTTGATCAAGCTCACCTTTGTTGCCGATGTTCTTAATCCAGCGTGTATGAATCATGGGTATGTAACTGCCCTTGTGGTGCGCGGAGTCTATTCTGAAATGTACCAGCGGACGCCTGAGCATTTGCAGCTTTGAATGATAATCTTTTAAAAAGTCCTCGAACCAACCCAGGTCAATTCCAGTCGCTTGTTGCTCCTTAATAATTTCGTGCATCAGCTTCGTGAAGCTTAGATTCTTATCATTTACTTTTTTGTGATTTTTTGGTTTATAGTATTGGTAAATGAGGAGAGCTATTCTCTCCCAATAAACATACATGCTTTGAATAGCGCTAGTGCAGTAGTCAAGGTAGCGTCTGTCATGGCTTGTGAGATTGAGTCGGTAATGAATAAACGGCTCCACTTCAACGCGTGGAAAATAGTCGTTGGCATAGTGACTGTAAGTATTGGCAAGGGCTATAAAGTATTTGGCCTGCCGGTTCATATTTTCGATCTCGTAGAAATAGTCAAGGCTACTGATAAACTCGTGCGTTTTGTTTGTTGGTTCATTGAAGCTCCATGTTTTGTCATAGATTCCTGCAGAAAGGGGTTTCAGCATGGTGAGGTTGTTAAACTCTCTCAACACGATTGTATCGAAGGAACTGATCTTTTTGAGGTCGCCCGTTAGAATCGTTAAGTCTTCGCGGATGTATAAAATACTCCCTGAGTCCGCGTAGTACGTGCATAAGATTTCTGCAGTAATATCTAATGTGATTTCTTTTCTTGAACTTTCTTTAAGCTGATCGTAGAAGATAAGGCTTCCGATAACAAGGAAGGACGCCCTAATAATAAATACATCTTCACGTTCAGTAGACGTATTGGAAAATTCATACCAGTCGAACGACTTAGCCTCAAAACCGATTGACTCATCATGGGGATATTCTGGTAGAAATTCCTTGATGAGATATTGTTTGTTGGTAAGATGTAGACGCAGCAGCCATCCTTTGTCTTTTTCAAATTCTGATTTTATTTCATCGTAGTGTCGTTGGATGATTGGCATGTTGTGTTAAATTATTTTGAGGTCATCGATTGATTGCGTTCTGGAGTTTATTTTTTGTGAAATAACCAGCCTCATAATTACCGCATTTTGTTGTTCCTCACGAGCCTGAGATGTAATATGATCTACCATACTTCACTTTAAAATTGGCTAATCTGATTTATGAAGAAAAAAGCGTTCTGAAAAATCAGAACGCTCTGGCAAAATGCAAAAACGTAAAATCTACTCAGCAAAAGCTGCAATAGCGAGAACTCCAAGCAGTAGAATACCCCAACCAACCTGATCACTTTTCAATACACCCTTTTGAACATAGTTGGCAAAGTGCTCACAATTGAAATTGATTAAGTCGTAAGGTTGTCCCAACTTCTTTAATGCTCTTTCGATGGCGAGCCTACGCTGAACATTGTCACCGGCAAATCGATCAATACGCGTAACCTGTGGATTCTCCTGGAAGAATTGATCTATAGGGATAACTCGTACATACAATCCAGCGGCATTCTCAGCAATCAAATGTACTCCGAGGTAATTTTGTCCCAGGTAGATCACGTGGTGCTGAATTACCTGCATCCAACTTTTCGGCACGACAATTTTATCGCCCGGCTTAAGGTTATGAAAATTAACATATTTCATAAGCTTAGCCTTTTGGTGGAAAATCATCATTGCCATGACTGTTGCGCTCTCGAATCTGGCCATCCCTTCCATGAATGAAAAGTTCGGCTCCCTGATTCTTGGCAATCTCGGTGGCAATTTTGATTGCTTCTTTTTGCGTAGGAACAACAGTTGTTGCCCGTTCACTTCCTGCCCGTTTAACAGCCCATTCGCCATCGTGCGGTACTACATGTTGACTTTTACCTTTTGACATTGTTTTAAGGTTAAAGTTTGCCTCGGACATTTTTTCGGATTACGAGACTATATAGCCGGGCGTGTCATTTGGCTTTGTTTGTACCGTTCCAATAAGATCATTTTGCTCGAAGCGCAAACAATCTTAGTTTAGCGGCTGATTAACTACAAAACGGAATATCTCCCCAGTAAAACTGAGGCAACACAACCAATCGATATTCCTGGTGATGCCGGAAGTTGACGCTTTCGGCATTCTTATTGTAACACATTCCACTCATTGTATGGCCTGTAATTCAAATGCATATTTCTGGTAGCT
>JBDTTT010000205.1:0-7253 GCA_039930485.1 Chryseolinea sp. | reverse complement strand
TCATTGCGCGACCGGCCACTATGAATTTTCTTTCCTATATCGCCAAGTACTCGGGTTAGTTCCAGTTCAACTTGTGAATGAATATCTTCTACTCTTTCTTCAACCTTAAAATTTCCTGACTCGATTCTCTTGTAAATATTCTTTAGCTCAATGGAAAGTAATTTCAATTCAGCAGCTGTCAACAGTCCAATCGACTCAAGCATAGTGATGTGAGCAAGCGATCCCAGCACATCAAAGCGCGCCAGGTACATGTCCATCTCCTGATCTTTACCAACGGTAAATTTCTCTACCTCTAATAATGATGCTTTATCTTTTTGCCAGAGTTTCATGTGTTGCTATTTTAAACGATTACATTTTCGAGCAATCGAATATACGTATCAATTCCTTTTGCTATCTCATCCACATAAATAAACTCATCAGCAGAATGCGAGCGAGCTGAATCGCCAGGACCAATCTTTACAGATGGAACCGGTATCATCGCCTGATCCGATGTAGTTGGTGAGCCGTATGATTTAAGTCCAAGTTTATTCGCTGACTGAACCAATGGATGATCCAATGCTATACCCGAAGACCGCATGCGAAGCGAACGAGGCGTTACATCACAGGCAACATGTTGCTTAATTATTTCCAATGCTTCTTCTAACGAATATTCATCAGTAACACGAACGTCAACTGTAAACTTACATTCGGATGGAACAACGTTATGCTGACTACCAGCATTGATGATCGTAACAGACATCTTCATTTTACCAAGCGTCTTTGAGATTTTTGGGTATTGGTATGTTCTAAACCATTCAATATCAGGAAGCGCTACATAGATTGCATTAATTCCTTCTTCGCGTGCAGCGTGACCAGGCTTACCTTTCGCAAGACAATCCAATACCATTAAACCTTTTTCCGCTGTTGCGATATCACAAAGTGTAGGCTCACCTACAATGGCAAAATCAATTGGTGTTAATGCAGACCAAATACTTTCTACTCCACCAGTTCCAGAAATTTCTTCCTCAGCTGTAGCGGCCATTACAATATTATACTTCAGATCACTTCGATCGTAGTAATGTAAAAATGTACAGATCAATGAAACCAATGGTCCACCAGCATCATTACTCCCTAATCCAAAAAGTTTACCATCGATAATTTCTGGTTTGAATGGATCTCTTGTATAACCAGGATTTGGCCGGACCGTATCATGATGAGAGTTTAATAATACAGTTGGTTTGTCTACGCTGAAATATTTGTTCTTTACCCAAATGTTATTCGCTCTTCTATACGTATGAACTCCTTGTTGTTCAAAAAAATCTTCGATAATAGAAGCTACTTCATCTTCCTCTTTACTAAAAGAAGGCGTAGCGATCAATCGCTGAAGAAGATTTAATGCTAACGTAGGAAGATTTTCTCTTGTCATATCGAGTTTAAGGTTTCGAGCCTTGAGTTGCTCGAATTTCTTTATAAAGTTATTAGTGTTCCTTCCGTTTCTTGTCCGGTGTTTTTTACCAGATCACCAGCTTCACCAATCAATACTTCCTTCACTCCTGCTTGAATGGCTGCATAGGCATTTTCAAGCTTAGGTAAAATTCCATCTGCAAAAGCTTGTTTTGTCAACAGCTCTGTGTACAATCGCTTCGGTAAATGACGAATAACCGAATCCAACTTGTTTACATCTTGCAACACCCCTTTCTTCTCAAAACAAAAAATCAATCGCACATCAAAATGTTTACTGAGCGCTACGGCCAATACAGAGGCTATAGTATCAGCATTTGTATTCAACATTTTTCCATCAGCATGTGTTAGTGGAGCGAAAACAGGAGTTGTGTTTTGCTTCAATAAAAAATAAAGTAAAGCTGTGTTGACTGAGTCCGTGTTAATATCACCAACAAAACCATAATCCACATCCTTCACTGGACGTTTCGTTGCTTTGATCATATTTCCATCAGCACCTGTTACGCCCAATGCATTGCAGTTCATTTGTTGGAGCTGTGCTACGATTTGTTTGTTTACCAATCCACCGTACACCATTGTAACAAGGTCTAATGTTGCTGCATCGGTAATCCTTCGTCCGTTCAAATAATTAGACTCAATACCTAACTGATCGCCAATCTTAGTTGCAATTTTTCCACCACCATGAATTAATATCTTGGGTTCTTTAATCGAGGCAAAGTTTTTCAGGAACGAATCCAGTTGAGCTGGATTGTCCAATACATTACCTCCAATCTTGATGATGAATAATTTATTCATTGTTCTGTTAATCGTTATTCTTCTAAATCGCAAATCACTAGTCAATAATCAACAATCCAAAATCCGACCTATTTAGTATTGAGTATATCACTCAACACAGCCTGTGCAGCCCAAACACGATTGGATGCCTGCTGTGTTACAATGCTATTTGGTCCATCCAAAATCTCATCACTCAACTCTACATTTCTCCGCACCGGCAAACAGTGCATTACCTTAGCATTATTCGTGAGTTGAAGCTTTTTATTGGTCATCATCCATTGTGGATCGTTGCAATAAATTCTTCCGTAGTCAACATACGTGCTCCAGTTTTTTACATAGACAAAATCGGCATCCTTCAATGCTTCAGTTTGATTTTGTGTGATCATTGCTCCTTTAGTGAAACGCTCATCCAATTCATAATCCTCCGGATGGGTAATGACAAAATCAGCCTGATCCCAGGCATTAATCCACTGTGCAAAACTATTGGCAACACATTGAGGTAAAGCCTTTACATGAGGCGCCCATGTTAATACAATTTTCGGTCTCCTCTTTTCTTTAAATGTTTCAGTGATTGTAATTACATCCGTCAAACTTTGCAGCGGATGAACGGTAGCACTTTCTAAACTAACAACCGGAATGCCAGCGTACTTTATAAATTGATTGATGTACAGTTCGCTGTAATCATCAACCTTATTTTGCAACGAAGGAAATGTTCGGATACCCAGAACATCAAAATACTTTCCAAGAATCGGTGCTGCATCCTTAACGTGCTCAACTGTGTTGCCGCTCATGATGGCCTCATCTTCAAATTCCAATGCCCATCCATCCTGGCCAACATTGAAAACGATCACTTCCATTCCAAGATTCTGTGCAGCCAATTGAGTACTCAATCGCGTTCGCATACTTGGATTTAAGAATAATAAACCAAGACGCTTGTTAGCACCAAGTCCTCTATCCAAATATGGATTTGCTTTATACACCAATGCCTTCTTGACTAATTTGTCAATATCTGAAACGCTGGGGACGGAAATAAAATCTTTCATTTTAATTCTTCATTCAATGCCGTTAAGAAAATATCGATTTCACTTTTTTGTAATGCGAGTGAAGGTAAAAGTCGTATGGTGTTTGGCTTTGCTTCGCCAGTGAATATTTTGTGTTTCATTAAAAGGTCATTGCGTACGGATTTCTTTTCTTCTGGAAGATCGAATCCGATCATCAACCCGCGACCACGAACATCTAGTAATGTAGAAATCTTCTTTAGTTCTTCAATGCAATATGTCCCAAGAGTTTCCGCATTCTTCAAAAGGTTTTCCTGTTCCATTACTTCTAACACGGAAAGGCACGCAACTGCAGCAAGGTAATTGCCTCCGAAAGTTGTTCCGAGCATTCCACTCCACGGTTTGATATCACCTTGAATTAAAACTCCGCCAACAGGAAAACCATTGCCCATACCCTTGGCCATCGTAATCAAATCGGGTTTAATATCTGCGTATTGGTGCGCAAAGAATTTTCCCGTGCGACCATAACCCGATTGAATTTCATCAAGTATCAACAATGATCCGTTTGCTTTGCATTTCTTTTCGAGAAACTTTAAGAACGAATCATCTGGCAACTGGATACCACCAACGCCTTGAATACCTTCAATGATTACTGCTGCTACATCATTTTGCAATGCGTCACTCAGAGCAGTTTCATCATTCATGGCCACGAAAACAATTTCATGACCAGCATTGAACGGTGCTACAATCTTTGGATTATCAGTAGCAGCCACAGCACCTGATGTACGACCATGAAATGCTTTCTTAAACGCAATGACTTTTTTCCTTCCCGTAACAAATGATGCAAGCTTCAGTGCATTCTCATTCGCTTCTGCTCCGGAGTTACATAGGAAGAGTTGATAATCCGGATAACCAGAAAATGAACCTAGCTTCTCTGCTAACTTTTCTTGTAAAGGGTTTTGAACGCTGTTCGAATAGAATGCAATTTTATTCAATTGCTCTGTCAACGACTTTACATAATGCGGATGTGAGTGGCCAATCGAGATCACCGCATGACCACCATAGAGATCAAGGTATTTTTGGCCGTTGTCATCCCAGAGCCATGAGCCCAATGCTTTAGCCGGTGTGATGTTGAACAAAGGATATACATCAAATAATTTCATGTCGTCAAAAATAAATTCAATCTCATTCAGAAAAAGAGAGGCTTATTAAAATACTATACTTTTCAATTTCAATCCTGTCGATTCATCTAACCCAAACATCAAGTTCATGTTTTGAACTGCCTGACCGGATGCACCTTTCAATAGATTATCAATCGCAGAGTGAACAACAAGCTTATCTCCTTCTTTTTCCAATGCGATCAATGCTCTATTTGTGTTGACTACTTGCTTTAAGTCAATCATCTCATGGGAAAGAATTGTGAAGGGATGACCATCATAAAACTCATGATACAGTTTCTCCACTTCAACCAGCGATGCTTTAACAGTAATACAAGAACTCACATAAATACCTCTCGTAAAATCACCTCGCCATGGAATGAAATTGATTGACTTCGAATAACCGGACTGAAGTTGTTCAATTGTTTTAGTGATCTCTTTAATGTGTTGATGTGTCAGTGTTTTATATGCTGATATATTATTTGCTCTCCAGGTAAAGTGCGTTGTGTCTTGTAGTTTCTGACCCGCCCCTGTTGAACCCGTAATTCCAGTTGTGTATACATCACCCAACCATCCTACTTTTGCCAATGGTGCTAACCCCAATTGAATGGCTGTCGCAAAACATCCCGGGTTTGCAATGTTTGACGCTTTTTTAATTGCTTCACGATTGACTTCTGGAAGTCCATAAATAAATTCTCTTCCTTCCGCTTGTTCACCTAATCTAAAATCCTGACTTAAGTCGATGATCTTAACAGAAGCCTTAATTGGATTTTCAGTTAAGAACTTCTTACTCTCTCCATGTCCGAGACAAAGAAAAATAACATCAACGTTTTCTTCGATCTTATCCGTAAAAGTAAGAGCGGTGTCTCCGATCAAATCCGGATGAGAAGTGTGAAGGGGATTGCCCGCATTACTCCTGCTATGAACAAACACAAGTTCTGCTTGAGGATGGTTTAGTAGCAAACGGATTGTTTCACCGCCTGTGTAACCTGCACCACCAATAATTCCTACTCGTATTTTTTTCATTGCTCTGCTCGTCAAAAATTAAACTTTCTCATTCTCTGATTTTACCTGATGGTAAATCATCGCCTGATTGCCAAAGATTTTGGTGAAACCTTTCACATCGTCTCCTGTCCACCCTAAATTCATCTCACCATACTTACCGAACTTCGATGACATCAAATCATTCGCAGATTTAATACCCAATACCTGATATCGATATGGATATAATTGAATGTGAACTGTACCTGTCACTTGCTGCTGTGAGTTGGTTAAGAAAGCTTCAATATCACGCATGATGGGATCAAGGTATTGACCTTCATGCAACCAGTTACCATAAAATTGCGCAAGTTGATCTTTCCAGCTGAGTTGCCATTTTGTGAGCACGTGTTTCTCAAGTGCATGGTGTGCTTTCAACACGAGCATCGGTGCAGCAGCTTCAAATCCGACACGACCTTTTATTCCAATGATAGTATCACCGACATGTATATCACGACCTATTCCGTAAGGACCAGCGATTGTTTGAAGATATTGAATTGCTTCGGTCGGATGGGCAAATGCTTTTCCATTTACCTTTCTTAATTCACCTTTCTCAAAATCTAATATAACTTCTTCGTTTCCAGTTTTTGTTACTTGAGTTGGCCATGCTTCTTCCGGTAGCATCCCTAATGAATTCAAAGTTTCCTTTCCACCAACCGATGTTCCCCACAGACCTTTATTAATAGAGTACATGGCTTTCTCGAAATTCATCTGCACACCTTTCGATTTGAGATAAGCGATTTCTTCTTCACGTGAAAGTTTTAATTCGCGAATCGGTGTGATAATCTCGATGCCCGGCACCAGAATATTCAATACCATATCAAAACGTACTTGATCATTTCCAGCACCTGTACTTCCGTGTGCGACTGCATCGGCTTTAATTGCCTTTGCATAGTTCGCCACAGCCAAAGCTTGCGACATGCGTTCTGCACTCACACTCAATGGATAGGTATTGTTCTTTAATATGTTTCCGTAAATAAGGAAGCGAATGACAGTTTCATAATAATTCTTCGTCTCATCAACGGTCTTATGGGATGCTACACCCAAACCTTTCGCACGTGCTTCAATCGCTTTTAATTCAGCATCGTCAAAGCCACCTGTGTTTACTGTAATGGTATGGACTTCATAGCCCTTGTCTTCACCTAAATATTTTACGCAGTAAGATGTATCTAATCCACCGCTAAATGCTAATACTACTTTCTTTTTCATTTTTTAGTTTACCAGAAAAATATGCTGAGAAATGATTTTGATTTATTCGATGAGCCTTCATCATTATCTTTTCTTCTTAATGTTTTGAGAAGAACGTATTGCTTGAAATGTACCCACCGCTCGAACAACTTAAAGTTACCTTTAAACTTGCGCTTATGTGCATGCGAATCGTCTTCTGAAACAACCACTGCCTCGGCTTTTCTTATTCTAGCCTCTTCAATTTTCTTGGCCGCTTCCTCCGGATCAAAAAGCATAGCAGTACACATACAGTTCTTCCGCTCCTTGCTCATGAGGATTTCGTAGTTCACGCAGCTCTTGCAGCCCTTCCAGAACTCCTCATCGTTTGTCAACTCCGAATAGGTAACAGGTTCATAGCCCAGATCCGAATTGATCTTCATCACGGCCAAACCAGTGGTGAGTCCAAAGATTTTGGAGTCAGGGTATTTTTCGCGTGAAAGCGCAAATATTTTTTGTTTGATCTCAGTAGCGACTCCTGTCTTTCTAAATGCAGGCGACACAATCAAACCGGAGTTGGCCACGTACTTGCCGTGCTGCCAGGCTTCGATATAACAAAAGCCAACCCACACTCCATCGTGTGTTGTAGCAATAACGGATTTACCTTCATCCATCTTCTTCT
>JBDTTT010000204.1:0-7257 GCA_039930485.1 Chryseolinea sp. | reverse complement strand
AAAGATGGCAAAGCGTTTAACAACGTTTGGTCAATAATCGAAGATAAAAAAGGAAACATTTGGTTCGGTGACGTTGATGGTCTTTGGCGCTATGACGGCAGAACCTTTACTAAGGTGTCGCAGAGGGGGGCTTATGCTATAATCGAAGATAAAAAAGGAAACATCTGGACTACTGGTGAAGTAAAACGCAATGGGGATTGGGCACTTTCCCGTTATGATGTAAAGTCCTTGTACAATAAAATGCCCACTGTAACAGAAATTAAGTCAGGAGGAAAAATGGAATTTTTGGGGATATTGGAAGCTAACGATGGGAGTATTTGGTATGGAGCTGCAGGGCCTGAGAGTGGAGTGCATCGTTATGATGGAAAGACCATCACGCACTTTAAAAGTAAAGAGGGTCGGAAATAACTTCTATAGGTAATGGTTGAAAAGACCTCATGCTCCGAAAAAACTATAAGCCAAAAATTATTACCTTATCCAGAACAAAAATTAAGATCATGATGAATAAATCGAAAAGAACAATGATGAAGACTGTTTTCCTTGCAGTCATTATAGCAACTGGTGTCTTCAATGTCTCTTATGGACAAACCAAAGTCGAGAAACTTGATAAGCTCATAAGTGCTTATGCTGAATTTGGAAAATTTAATGGGTCTGTTCTGGTCGCGGAAAAAGGTAAAGTCATTTACAAAAAGGGTTTTGGATTGGCCGATATGGAGTGGAATATTCCCAATCAGTCTGACACAAAACATAGATTAGGCTCTATCACGAAGCAATTTACTTCCATGTTGATCATGCAATTGGTTGAACAGGGCAAATTGAAATTAGATGTACCCATTTCAACTTATCTTCCTGATTATCCTAAAAAAAACGGAGATGTCATTACGCTTCATCACCTGCTCACACACAGCTCGGGAACTCCGAACATGACTAACTTTCCGGCATTCGTTAAGGACATCATGCGTAAGTCTTACAGTCCGGTGCAGCTTGTGAATCTGTTCGCTGACTCAACGCTGCAATTCAAACCCGGAGAAAGGTTTGACTACAGCAATTCAGGTTATATACTATTGGGTTACATTATTGAGAAAGTAAGTGGTAAATCGTACGAGCAGGTATTGCAAGAGAACATTTTTACTCCACTGAAAATGAGTAATACCGGATATGATCATGCGCGGCCTTTGTTAAAGAACAGGGCCCGTGGCTATGAAAAAAATGGAAGGGTTTATGTCAATGCAGATTTTATTGACATGTCAGTGCCATACGCTGCGGGATCTATGTATTCAACAGTAGAAGATTTGTATCTGTGGGATCAGGCATTGTATGGCAATCAACTGCTGCGCAAGGAAAATATGGAGCTGTTGTTTACGAAACATATTGCGTCAGGCGGTGGTCATTATGGTTATGGCTGGGGCGTTGGTGAGGTGCGCCTGGGCAATACGGAAGAGCGAAAAGAAACAGTGGGCCATGGAGGCGGGATAAACGGTTTTAACACACAGATCACTCGGATCTTATCGAATAAATCATTCATTGTGTTATTGAATAACACAGGAGGAGCTCCTCTCAATGAAATGACAGATGCCATTGCCGCAATTATCTATGATAAATCCTACGACCTTCCTAAAAGATCGGTTGCTTATTCATTGGCAGACAGAATAGAGAAGGTGGGAATCCCCGCTGCACTTGAATATTATAAAGGCATCAAAGATTCGATCGGATACTACCTTAATGAAAACGAAATGAACGGAACCGGGTACGAATTTCTACAGACTGGAAAAGTGAAAGAAGCAGCTGCCATTTTTAAACTCAATTCAGAAGCGTTTCCTAAATCATCAAATGTTTTTGACAGCTATGGTGAAGCACTTATGGTCCTTGGAAACAAAACAGAGGCACTTGAAAATTATAAGAAATCTGTAAAACTAAATCCGGGTAACGAAGGCGGTATCAAAATCTTAAAAGACAATGGCATAAAGACAGACGACCTGATCAAAAAAGTTCCTCTTTCATATTTGAAACTTCTGGAAGGAGAATATCAGAATGTTGACAATAAAGAATGGAAAATCAAATTTGAAATAACGGAAGGCATATTGTATGGAAATGACAGAGGCTACAGGTATAAAGTACTTCCGGTAGGGGAAGGTGAGTTTGTCAATCCGGATGATGGAGCTTCATTAGTTTTCGATACCAAAGACAAGAATGCAATAGCGTTGCTACTTTTCGGAACGGCTAGATTCAAGAAGGTTATGTGAGGTGCTGTCGGTCAATGAAGTTGTGCTCGATATCATGCTGCTTTGACCTAAGGTAGAAAAAATCCATTTCCACTTTGAAGTCGTGCGTCTAACTTATTTATTCTTCTATTACTAAAATCGGTTTTTCAGGGCAACCATTTTTTAGAATAATCTTATCGCCAGAATAACTGCTAGTAATGGTATCAAGACCACAACTGAAACAGCTGTAATAAAGAAGTATACAACGCTGAGCACTTCGTCATCTGTAGCTTCCTGGAGTTGATCTTTAATTGCATTCATTTTCTCACTTTGTTTTAAACAACTGCTTATGTGTTATCATGTTTGTGGATGAACAGCGGAATACAGATCATCATTATTCCAATGATGGAGAATGTTATCAGCAATGCATTGGATGCTGAATTCTGCCGAAGAAAAAACAGCAATATCACGATTGCCATAAAAAAGATTCCTATACCTATAATAACTGACCGTTGATTGTGATTCATGCAGCAAACGTTTGAAAAAAATGAGCCCACCAATCCTTAGATATTTAAAAAAATATTAAGGATTGGTGGGCTCCAATTTGCCTTCTATTTACATATTTCTGCTTTGCAATCAAAACTATGATTGTCCTAAATTTCAGAACCTTGTTCCGCCTTGAGGCAGGATGACTCTGATGGGGAGAGGAAGTAAACAATCTTTTCAATCGGCTTTTCGTAAAATAATATTAGTATGCTGGTGATAATAATGCTTATCCCTGCACTACTAGTAAAAGCTATATGCAAACTTTAGAATTAACACCCGAACACATTGCTGCTGAAAAGGTTGATGAGGTATTGGAGCGTGTGTATCAACCCGCTTTTTTTCAAGTCGCACGATACATTAGTAAACATGGCGGATCATTTGATAATGCCCGCGATATTTTCCATGATGCCCTGTCGATTTATTATGAGCAGTATAAAGCGAATAAGGCCATTGAGTCGGAAATTAATTACATCATGGGTATTGCCAAACACCTTTGGCTGCGCCAGTGTAAGCGTGATGCCAGGCATGTTGATCTGGATGAAAGCCTGCCTGCTGTTGTACTGCCGCGTGAGCCAACGCTAAATGAAGTCAAACTGATTGAGGTATTGGAACGCACGGGCAAGCGCTGCATGGATTTGCTGGTTTCTTTCTACGTAGAGAAAATAAGCCTGGTAAATATTTCAACGCTGTTTCATTTTTCAAGCGAGCATTCAGCTTCGGTGCAGAAATACAAGTGCCTGGAGAAAGTAAGAGAAGTGATCAAAACTAAATTTATTGCGTATGAGGACTTCTTTGAATGAGATCAATGCCATTGAGCAATACCTGAACGATGAATTCAATGCAACGGAAAAGCGTGTGTTTGAAGAACGGATGCATCACCACGAAGCATTGCGATTGAATCTATTCCTGCAGCGGAAGATTTACAGGATACTTCCATTCTACAGGCGAAGAAGAATCAAAGAACGCGCGGAGCAAATTCATGATCAGTTGTTTCATCATACGGAAAACACAACGTTCCGCAATAGCATCCTTCAACTCTTTTAATTTTCGTTTATGATTTCAGCCAGTATGATTCCGATGGTGATTGATAACGCCTCGCGGGGCGAGCGTGCGTATGATATTTTCAGTCTCTTGTTAAAAGAACGCATTATTATTTTAGGGTCTGCCATTGATGATGCCGTGGCTAATGTAATCGTAGCGCAGTTACTCTATCTCAACAGCATTGATCCGAAAGCCCCGATACAACTCTATATACAAAGTCCGGGTGGAGTGGTGTATGCCGGTCTTGCTATTTACGATACCATGCAAATGATCTCGGCACCGGTGCATACGTTGTGCGTTGGTTTTTCCGGAAGTATGGGTACGGCTTTGTTAACGTGTGGAGCAAAAGGAAAACGGTATGCGTTGCCACATGCTACCATTCACATGCATCCCACCGGTGGTGGAAGCCGTGGATATACCGAAGACGTGCGCATCGCCACACGCGAGCAGGAGCGATTGCAAATTCAGCTGTTTCATTTGATGGGTAAACACTCAGGTCATACATGGAAGGAGATTGAAGATTTCTTTATTCGCGATCGTTATTTGAGTGCTCCGGAAGCAAAAGCATTTGGACTGGTGGATGAAATTCTTGGCGATGTGAGTGATGTAGTGAAAGTGGATTCGAGTGTGTTGAATGTTATGTTTGGGGAAAGCTAGTATTAGTTACCGGTTGCCAGTTGCCGGTAACCTGTAACTGGCAACCGGCAACCGCTAACCATTGCAGCTACTCGTTCCTCAACGCCTTTGTCGGATTTACTGTAGCGGCCCGAAGCGAAAGGAAGCTGATGGTGAGCCATGCAAAGGTGAGAACCGAAAGTCCTGCCACCAAAAACTGGAGTGGATTGATATCGGCTTGCAGCGTAAAGTTTTGTTCCCATTGCTGAATCAAGTACCAGGTCAGTGGTGTTGCCGCGATAAGGGCAATCACAATCAGCCAGATAAATTCGCGGGCAATCAAGATCACCACACTACTAACGGAAGCACCCAATACCTTGCGGATACCAATCTCTTTTGTTCTGCGGTCTACAACAAAGGACGTGAGACCAAGCAACCCAAGACATCCGATAAAAATTGCAAGGCCTGTAAACACGCCTGCTACTTTACCGAGTTGTTGATCGGCTTTGTATTGACGATCGAAGTCAACATCGAGAAAAGAATAGTTGAATGGAAGGTATGGAATGAGTTCACTCCATTTTTTCTGCACGTTAGCGACAGTAGCAGGTAAATCATTTTCTTCAATACGAATGGAGATACGACCCACGCCCGTTGTTAGTGCCAGCAGAATGGGTTCTACTTTTGTGTGCAGCGACTTATAGTTAAAGTCTTTCACCACCCCAATGATTTTTCCATATTTGTTTACTCTTTTGCCGATAGCTTCCTCATTTGTCCAGCCGAAGTCTTTCACGGCAGTCTCGTTAATCAAATATGCCGTTGTGTCGTCTGCCTTTACTTCACGGAGGAAATCACGCCCGGCAAGAAGTTTCATGTCGTAAGCACTTAGAAAATCATGATCAACAAAATTGTAGTTGATATTGGTTGGCGACATTTTACCGTCAGTCATTTCAATTTCAGTATACAGGTTGTTAGTCGATTGCCCAGGAACACTTCTTGATCCGGTGGCAGAGCGCACTCCACGCACTTTCTTCAATTCATTCTTAATGGCATCAAGGTGTTTTACAATTGCCGTGTCGCCATTAGTAGGCACGATCAACATTGCGTTTTTGTTAAAACCAAGATCCTGATTACGGACTAAGTCCAATTGATCATCGACAAGCAATGTGCCGGCTACAAGCGTGATCGAAATAACAAATTGAAAGGCAACCAAAAATTTTCTGAAATTATGGTGACTGTATATTCCTTTGGTGGAAGGTCTGAAGATCTGCAGTGGTTGAAAACCGGAGATCATAAATGCGGGATACGCTCCCGCAAGCACACCGATACACAACACCAATACAAATGCGCCACCAGCTATCGCCCATACATTCGGTAATATCGAAACGCTCAGTTGTGATTCTACAAGCGTGCGAAAAGCAGGAAGTGCCGTCCATGCGAGAAAGCAGGCGAACACAGCAGCAAGGAACGTCACGATAATGGATTCGCCAAGAAATTGTGCCACCAGCATTCTTCGTAGTGCACCCAGTGATTTTCGAAGACCTACTTCTTTCAATCGCCTCGAAGCCCGCGCAGTAGCCAGGTTGATATAATTGAAGCATGCAATTAAAAGTATAAATACAGCAATGATGGAGAGAACATATACATTGTTCATGCTGCCTCTTGTTCCATTCTCCCAGGAACGCTGCTCGCTCATATATATGCTAGAGAGCGGTTGCAGTGGAAGATCTTCATAATACATACCGCCCTTCTCAATATTTCGGGTGATGAAGTCTTTCATCTTTGAGCGCAGTTTTTCTGCTGATGATTCATCGCGCAGCAACAAATACGTATGGAAGCCATTCCAAAACCATGCGCGGTCTTCATTGTCTTTGTTATTACGGCTCCACGTTGAGAACGAGATTAAATTAGAAAAAGTGAAGTGAGAATTTTCCGGCACGTCTTCCATTACTCCTGTCACTTTGTAGTTATCGTAATCCATCTTGATCGATTGCCCTACAGGATCTTCGTCTCCAAAATATTTTTTTGCCATCGTCTCGGTGAGGATGATAGAATACGGTTCGCGCAATGCGCTCTTCTTGTCGCCCTTAAGAAGCTTAAAGCTGAAGATGTCAAACACGGTGCTGTCTACTATGTAACTATTGGGTTCATAGAAGGAGATACCCTTTCGTTCTGCAAGTAAATTCCAATTCTGAAAGCGCACATAGCTTTCTACTTCCGGGAAGTCTTTCATTAAGCGTGGCCCCATGGGAGGAGAGCTTACCGATTGGAACAGTAATTCATTCTCTGTTCTAAGATTCTCGACTATGCGAAAAATACGTTTCTCATTTTTATGATAGCGGTCAAAGCTGAGTTCGTGGTAAACATAAAACGAAATCAGGCTACAGGTTGCAAGACCAACGGCCAGTCCGATGATGTTAATCAGGGAGAAACCTTTGCTTCGCATGAGCGAGCGCATGGAGGTGATGAAATAATTTTTGAACATAGGAGATGGATGAATTAATGGAGATGAATTTATTTTTTTTATAATCCCCGGACGAAATAATCCAAGGATGTGAACAGAAAACCGCAGTCGCGCTTGCGCGATGTTTCCTCTCGAAGCCTCGCGTTGAAACATTTCCCGGAGATCACCTTCGATGTCTTCTGCAATAGCGGGATCGCAGAACCATCGGAAGAACCGAAGGAAAAATTCAGGGGGTTGTATGTCGGGTAGTTGACTCATGATTTAGGGAATGCCACGTGCGGTATCGCTTTAAATAAATCAACACGTTGCTCCTGAGTTTCGCGCAGTACGCGTGTTCCAAGTGTAGTAAGACTAAAATACCTTTTTCGTTTACCACCCCGAACGTTGCTGGCT
>JBDTTT010000203.1:0-7468 GCA_039930485.1 Chryseolinea sp. | reverse complement strand
GCCCGCGAAGGTGAGATTTTGATTGATGACATTCCTATTAATCATTACAATTTAACTTCACTGCGAAGCCAGATTGGTTATGTTCCTCAAGATGTTTTTCTTTTCAGTGACACGATCTTCAACAACATTGGTTTTGGCATTAAGCAACTGGACGAAGACAAGATTTATCAGGCCGCGAAAGATGCCGATGTCTACGAAAACATTAAAGGATTTCCGCAAGGTTTTCAAACCCGTGTGGGAGAGAGAGGGATTACATTATCCGGAGGGCAAAAGCAACGCGTCTCTATTGCCCGCGCCATTGTGCGTGAACCGAAAATATTAATGCTGGATGATGTGCTCTCAGCTGTTGACACCAAAACTGAAAATAATATTCTCAACAGCATGAAGCGGATTATGGAAGGACGTACCACCATTATTATTTCGCATCGTGTTTCTTCAGCCAAACTCGCCAATAAAATTATTGTGCTGATGGATGGTGTGGTGAAAGAAGAAGGAAGTCATGAGGAACTGATTGCACAGGATGGGCTCTATAAAGAGTTGTATGAAAAGCAAAATCAGCTGGATGATGCCGAAGTGGGAAGCAGTTAATTATAACGCGATGTACTACCGAATACTCAATTAACCATTAAGTATTAACATTTGTCACACACCTTACCTTTCGACACAAACCACTAACCATTTTCAATTTGAGTTCGTTACTTTAGCGTTGAAATTTTATACTATGTTTAAGCGTATTGCCTTTATTTTCGTAGTCATTGTCTTTTCTTCGATTGCTTCGGCACAGGTACTTCAACCGGCAAAATTAGTTGCAAAGAATCCAACACAAACCATAAAGGTTGGCGATGAGATTGAGTTATCAATAATGGCCACCATCGACAAAAGCTGGCATCTATATTCGATTATAGAAGCCAGTCGCTTCAGTGATGATTGCGGACCCATACCCTTAACCATTTCATTTTTAAAACATAAGAGCTATAAGTTAATCGGTGATTTAAGAGCGATTAATCCAGAATCAAAACACGAGAAAATCTTCGACTGTGATGTTCTTGTTTTTAATCACACTGGTGAGTTCAGACAAAAAATAAAAGTACTCTCTGCTGATCTTACTGTGTTGGGTACATACGAAGGTCAGACCTGTTCTGATTTAACTGGTACCTGCACTCAAATTGATGGCGATTTTATTTTCAAAGACCTTAAAGTTGTAGACAATGGAGGTAAAAAGAATGAGAGTAAAATAACTGAACCAAAAATTGATCAGGCTTCAGTAGTGCAGCCTATCCCATTTGACACAGCAGCGAGCAAAATTCAATCGCCAGCGAAGAAAGAGTATGGCGAAAACAAAGGACCGATTTTAGATCCTTCCATTATAAAAGCAGATCCAAAACAGAATTCGTTGTTGGGCTTCTTTTTACTCTCTTTCATTGCTGGTCTTGCCGCCTTGCTAACCCCTTGTGTTTTTCCAATGATGCCGATGACAGTAAGCTTCTTTACAGGACAAGGAAAATCAAAATCACTTGCATTGGTTTATGGTCTCTCTATCATCATCATTTATACATTGATTGGTGCGGCACTCGCTCCACTCATGGGGCCAGAAACAGCGAATCATCTTTCAACAGAGTGGTTACCGAATCTTATTTTCTTTGCTGTCTTTATTGTTTTTGGTTTATCGTTTCTTGGCTTGTTTGAAATTACGCTACCAGGAACATTCATTAATAAAGTAGATCAACAGAGTGAAAAAGGAGGATTAATCGGTGTCTTCTTCATGGCGTTTACATTGGTGTTGGTTTCATTCTCCTGCACCGGACCATTAGTAGGAAGTATTTTAGTTTCATCTGCCGGGGGCGAATTCATTAAGCCAGTCATCGGCATGTTTGCATTTTCGCTCGCCTTTGCCATTCCTTTTACATTATTTGCTTTCTTTCCGGGCTGGTTAAATTCATTACCGAAATCAGGTGGATGGCTTAACGCTGTTAAAGTGGTATTGGGCTTTATTGAAATTGCACTTGCCTTTAAATTCTTAAGCATTGCAGATCAGGCTTTCCATTGGGGAATTTTAGATCGCGAAGTCAACATTGCAATATGGATTGTGATCACAATGTTGATTGGCATTTACTTAATGAAAGGCTTTCGTCTTTCAGGTGATACAGGTAAAGATGTTGATGATAAAACCGTAAGCATAGTTCGATTGTCGCTTGCAACACTTGCCTTTACGTTTGTGGTCTATCTGATACCCGGCATGTGGGGTGCGCCACTAAAATCATTAGCTGGATATTTACCTCCTCTGTATACACATGATTTTAATTTAGCAGCAAGCGGAAAGAACTCCACAGCCATTTGTGATGAACCTAAATACGCTGAGTTTCTGCACTTGCCCCATGGCTTAAATGGGTATTTCGATTATGGCCAGGCCCTTGCTTGCGCGCGACAACAAGGCAAGCCGTTGTTTATTGACTTCACCGGGCATGGCTGTACCAATTGCAGAGAGATGGAGGCGGTTGTGTGGTCTGATCCGGAAGTATTAAAAAGATTACAAAATGATTATGTCGTAGTGGCCTTGTATGTAGATGACAAAACTGAATTACCCGAAGCGGATTGGTACACTTCAAAATACGATAGCAAAGTGAAGAAGACAATTGGTAAGCAAAATGCTGATTTGCAAATCACCAATCTAAACAATAATGCTCAACCATTTTATGTTTTGGTGGGTGAAGATGAACGCGTACTTATTTCTCCTTTTGGATATGAAAAGAATCCAAAGTCTTTTGCGAAATTTTTAGATGAAGGAAAAGCAAAGTATAAGAGCTTGTATAAATAATCTTTTATTTCAATTCAGACATCCCGAGTTTTTCATACGTAATTGAAAAATCAAAGTGAATCAATCATTGGTTTTTTGATTTACAAAAAACTGGAGCAATCCTTTCAATGCAGCCAATAAAGGGCATTTCGTGCTTCTGCGCGGAATACAAATACTGCTCTACATTTATTGCGCAGTCCGCGCAAGAAAATGGACGCCTGCGATTGGTCTATAAAATGCAATTCAAACTTCGTGCATCTGATCTGAACGTGAGTAGAAAGGTGTCTTTTATTAATGAATCGCTCTGAATCATCAATAACTTACACTTAACCCTTGGTAGGTGCCCTCTATATAATCAACTCACAAGAAGCTTTGTTAGTTACCATTAAACCAAGTTTGTTTGCGCTTGATCATAAAATCACCAGAACACTAAAATCAGTACATGAGTTGCTTTTTTAAGATGAAAGGTGATATATTTGAGTTAATGCGGCCTCACAGGCGATGCCTGATTTTTTAAACTTGTTATCTTTGCCGCTTGACTTTTTAAACATGCCTTCGGGCTAACGCAACATATAACATGCAGAAACGCTGGATTAGTTTAGTGAGTATCGCCATCATCGCCATTGGAATAATCGCGTTTAACAAATTCTTTTTAGTCCCGATGGAGTATCAGGAGGCTGCACTGGACTCAACGCAAAGCATAAACCTTCTTACAAAAGAACCGCAGGTGTTGTATGGCATGGTGGTCGATGATTTCACTGTGATTGAAGACAAGATCAAACGCAATGAGGTATTAGGTGACATTCTGGAAGCGTATAATGTTCCGGCCAAACTCATTCACCAGGTATCTCAACTTTCGCGCAGCGTATTTGATGTTCGTAAAATTGCACCCAATAAAAAATACACACTCATCTGCGAGCACGATTCTCTGCAAACAGCAAAAGCACTGGTATATGAACCAAACCAAATCGATTACATCGTATTTCGATTTGAGGATTCTCTTTGGGTAGAAGTTTGTAAACGTGATGTTATCATCGTTGAAAAAAATATTGTTGGAGAAATTAAATCGAATTTATCCGAGACCATTGAAGAGCTCGGCATCTCCCATGAGTTAACAAACAAATTTGTCGATATTTTCGGATGGCAGGTTGATTTTCAACGCCTTCAAAAAGGCGATAAGTTTAAATTGATGTATGAAGAAGCCCAAGTAGAGGGACAATCAGTGGGTATACGACAAATCAACGGTATTTATTTTGAGCATGCATCAAGTCCATATTACGCATTCCCTTTTGATCAGGGCGAAGGCATTGATTATTTCGATGAAGAAGGAAAAAGTTTACGCAAGGCTTTGTTAAAATATCCAATTGAATTTACACGCATCAGCTCACGTTATAATTTGAATCGCTTTCATCCCGTACAGAAAAGATGGAAGGCGCATTTGGGAACCGACTTTGCTGCAGCACCCGGAACTCCGATTCGTTCAGTAGGTGACGGGCTGGTAGAAGAAGCACAATACAAATCCAATAATGGAAACTACGTGAAGATCCATCATAATGGAACATATACTACACAATACCTTCACATGTCGCGCATTGCAGATGGTGTTCGTGCCGGCACGCGTGTAAGACAAGGTCAAACTATTGGTTATGTGGGTAGCACTGGCCTCGCAACAGGTCCGCATTTGTGCTATCGTTTCTGGCGCAATGGCGTTCAGGTAGATGCGTTGAAAGTAGAACTTCCTCCTTCACAACCCATCAAGAAAACACATTTGGAATCGTTTGATAAAGTGAAAACAGAGTTGATGCAAAAGCTCGATAAAATTTCATTCCCGCCTCCGATTCAAGAACCCATTGCTTCGTTGTAATCTTTTTCTTTCAGCTTCTTAGAAAGATCGCACACTTTTCTTTACCTTTTTCTGTTAAAGATCAGTTGATGTATTTTACTGTATGAAGCCTCTCTACGCTTTTTTTCTTCTTAGTCTTTTTTCTTTTTCTGCTCACGCGCAAAGAGTGGGCTTGGTGTTTAGTGGTGGTGGTGCAAAAGGTCTGGCGCATGTGGGTGTATTAAAGGCGCTGGAAGAAAATGAAATTCCTATTGACTACGTTGTCGGTACATCCATGGGTGGTATTGTGGGGGGATGCTATGCTGCGGGCATGAGCCCTGATCAAATTGAACAACTCGTACTTTCCCCTGAATTTCTTCGGCTAATCAATGGAGCACCAGAACCCGGTTTTAATTCTTTTTACCATCGAAGTGATGATTCACCACAATTCATCAAGCTCAACCTTGAACTTGATTCAACTCTTAATTTTCAATTCAATACCAACATTGCAAGAGATGTGTCACTGAACTTCGGATTAGCCGAAAAAATGGCTCAAGCAGCAGCCATCTCGAATAATAATTTCGACAGTCTCTTCATACCTTTTCGTGTGGTGACGTCTGATATTTTCACACAGCACGAAGTCGTTCTTTCTAAAGGTCAATTAAGTGATGCTTTGCGTGCAACGCAAAGTGTCCCCTACTTTTATGGACCCATTCGCGTAGACGGAAAATATCTTTTTGATGGCGGTGTTTACAATAATTTTCCTGTCGATATTCTACAAAAGGAATTTAATCCTGATATCATCATCGGTTCGAATGTGTCATCCAAAATCTACAATGAATATCCCTATGGAAAAGATGAAAAACTGATTTCTCGTTCGTTGATTTTTATGTTGTTGGATAAATCGGACCCAACGCGAATTCCATCGAACGGTATCTATATTCAACCCAATTTATCGGGACTTGGTGTTTATGATTTCTCCAAAGTAAAGGCAATGGTGGATAGCGGTTATGCACAGACCATGCGGCAAATGCCGGAGATCAAACAGAAAATTGCTGTACGCAAAAGCCGCAGTGAGGTGTCGCTTAAAAGAAGCAAATTTACAAACAGGAGCTATCCATTTGTATTTGACGGCTTGAGCTTTAAAAACTTCAGTGCCAATAATCGCGGCTACCTCAGAAAAATGTTTAAAGCCAATAAACGAACAAGTGGCACGCTTTTCTTCAGTCAGATAAAAGAAGGATACTTTAAATTGGTTTCCGAAGAATATTTTAGCAATACCTATCCAAATATTTTATTTCATCAGGATACAAAGAAGTTTACACTTCAGCTGACTAAACGACCTCAACAAAATTTTCAGGTTGACTTCGGTGGTGTAATGGCGACACGCGATGTAAGCAATCTTTATCTCGGTCTTAATTTCTTTCGGTTCAACCGTACGTTAACACATGCTTATCTTGGTTTTCAAACGGGTAATTTTTATAAAATGGCCGTGGCCAAAGTAAGAATTGATTTCCCTCATCAGTTTTATCTCGAACCCTATGTATCATACGACAGCAAAAACTATCTGCAAAGCAATGATGTGCTTAATCAGGTTTCATCACCAACAGTGCCCACTGTTTTGAAACGAATAAATAGAAAGTATGCAGTTCATCTTGGTATTCCGGCCGGAAATTTTTTCAAAAGTGTTTTAAGTTTTGAAGCCTTTGACAACTTTGACCGATATATCAATGGTAATTTGTTTATCAGCACGGATACTCTTGATCAGTTAAAATTAAAAGGTTTTAAAACAGGCTTTACCTTTTCTACGAATACGCTAAACAGAAAACAGTATGCCTCTTCCGGAAGAGCCTTCACTCTTGAGGCCGGATATTTCCATGCCAAGGAATATTTCAATCCTGGAAGTACATCTACAGAAAATGATCGTGTTGAAGATGTGCATCAATGGTTTAAAGTGAGAGCTACAGCAGAGCACTATTTTGGCTCCGGTGTTTACAAACCGGGTTATTATTTAGAAGCTGTTTTCTCAAATCAACCCGCTTTCCAAAATTACTTTGGAACCATTATTAATGCCCCTGCCTTTTCGCCCATGCAAGACAGCCCTACATTGATCTTGCAAAATTTCAGATCGTTCAATTATGCAGCCGGTGGCATGCGTAATGTCTTTACCATTATACCAAAGCTTGATCTTCGTGTTGAGGGATATCTATTTATACCAATCGACCACATCAAGCAGGTAAATCAGGAAGCATCCATAAGCCGCGACTTCAAAACTGTATATTTTGCAGGAGCAACAACCCTCGTTTTCCACTCAGTAGTTGGACCTGTGGCATTAAGCGCCAATTATTATGATGATCCTGAGAATCAATTTGGTGTCTTGCTTCACATCGGTTTTCTTCTCTTTAACAAACATTCAATCGAATAGCGTTTTGATTGTGAAATGACGCTTTATCATTCGAGACTATTTCTTTCGTTTTGATGTACTGTTTCCGGCCAATTTTAATTTTTTTAGCTATGTTTAACCTCTAATTCTAAATTGAAGCTGTGCATGAAGCGATTTCTACTTTCCACCCTCTTATTGGTTTGCTTTTCTCTGAATTCTAATGCTCAGATCGTTCAATGGGCTTCCAAAGTATTAGGTTTCTCTTCAGAACTTACCCCTGTTCAGTACTCAGCACAGCAAGCCTTGGGCAAACCCAATGTAATGCCAGCCGGAGGTCAAAACCCGAATGCGTGGGCTCCTGATAAACCAAAGCGCAAAGAATGGTTGAAACTCGGTTTTGCAAATCCTATTGCCATCCGTCAAATAGCCATTGCCGAATCCCATAATCCAAGTGCAATTTATCGTGTGT
>JBDTTT010000202.1:0-7662 GCA_039930485.1 Chryseolinea sp. | reverse complement strand
TCCAATTCATGCACATCGAAACCCATGCCTACTCGTATCTTCATTTCTTCGTTGTTGGCGTTATGAATAACTAATTGTTAGACAAGTAATACATTACGCTAGAATTTTCTTCTCTCAATATGTTACCCGCAACGCGTTTAATATCCTGTATTGTTACACTATTAATCCTGTCTCCTTCTTCGTTCACTAAATTTGCATTTCCAGATAAGGAAGAGAAAGCAAGGTTCATCGCGCGATTAATCACCTCAACTTTTTCAAACTCCATGCTAGACTCTGCCTGATTTTTTACTTTCTGCAATTCCTCTTCATCAACACCTTTTGATATGATTGCCTCCAGGATTTCATCAACTGCTTCTTCTGCTTTCTTTAAATCAACTCCTTCTTTGACTCTTCCGCTGATCACAAATAAACCTGGATCAATTGTGCCCATTACAAATGAAGAGATCGATGTAAACAATTCCTGTTCTTTCACTAACTGCTGATACAATCTACTGGATTGTCCACGGCTTAGCATATCGCTCATTAAATCAATCGCATAATAGTCATCATCAAAACGACCAGGCATATGCCATGATTTATAAAATGCATCAGCCGGAACTTTTGCTTTTACCTCCAGAAATTTCTTTTGCTTTTGACTGGGTTCAATAGGAAGTGCGCGTTGTGATTTCTTACCAGCAGGTATTGGTCCAAACCATTTTTCTGAAAGATTTTTTACCTGATCATGTGTTACATTCCCCGCCACTACTAACACCGCATTGTTCGGAGTGTAATGTTCAAAAAAGAAATTCTTCACATCGTCCATAGTAGCATTTTCAATGTGGCTGATTTCTTTGCCAATGGTTGCCCATTTATACGGATGAACATTATAGGCAAGCGGACGAAGCTTCAACCACACATCTCCGTAAGGTTGATTAAGGTATCGCTGTTTAAATTCTTCGATCACAACCTTGCGCTGCACCTCCAATACATTGGGATCAAACGATAAGCTCAGCATCCGATCGCTCTCCAACCAAAAACCAGTCTCAATATTTGCTGCGGGAACCGTTAGATAATAGTTGGTAATATCTGTATTGGTAAACGCATTGTTCTCACCTCCAACCATCTGCAAAGGCTCATCATAGTTCGGAACGTTGACTGAACCGCCAAACATTAAATGTTCAAAGAGATGAGCAAAGCCCGTTTTCTCTTCACGCTCATCGCGCGAACCAACATCATATAAAATATTCATCACGGCAATCTGCACGGTAGGGTCCTCATGCACAATTACGCGCAGGCCATTGTTTAATGTAAATTCACTGAAGTCGATCATAGGGCCTCAAAAGTAAGTGACTTTTTGGATTTTGTTTAAAAAGATTGTTGCATCAGCAAATGCTTTCTTCCTGAACAGGTAGCGTGATTGTAAAAGTGGTGCCCTTATTGATAGCGGATTGTACACTCACCTTGCCTTTCATTTTCAAAACAGCCTCTTTTAATATATAAAGTCCGAGACCAGAGCCTTGTGCCTGATCGGTGGCACGATAAAACATATCGAAGATGTGATCGAGATGGGCTGCATCAATTCCTCTTCCATTGTCTTCCACCGAAAGAATAAAAGATTGCCCCTCTTGTATAAGCTTGATTTTAATGTAAGGTGTTTCTTTTCCATTGTACTGATGAAACTTAATGGCATTCGAGATCAGGTTATTTAACACAATTTTCAATCGCATTGCATCGCTGATAAAAGGGCTATTCGTGTCGGCTTCCGCAATAAACTTGATTTTTGAAAAATTGGGTGCGTATTGATGATCGTTGAGCAGTGCATTTATAAAGGATATGAAGTCGATCGTTTCATATTTCGCTTCCATGCGTGTGTTGCGAGAGTAACTCACCACATCACGAATGAATTCTTCAAGCTTAAGCACACTTCGCTGCATCATGTTGAGGTATTGGGTTTGCTGCTCGCCAGGATTTTCCATCCGAGAAACACTGATGAGTCCCAACACTGATTTTAACGGAGCACTTAAATCGTGAGAGGCACTATACACAAATCGATCAAGTTCATTATTGCGTTGAGTTAATTCATCATTGGCTTGCTGCAAATCTTTTGTTCGTTCATCTATTAATCGCTGCAGGTAGTCTCTCCGCTTATTCAGTATTCGTGATGTGAGAATGTAAGAAGTCCAGGCAATTACAAGAGCAAGTACAACAACTAAAAAAATAAAAGAAGGTTGTCGCCAATAAGGTTTCTCAATAATGATGCTCACCAAAGTAGCATCACTCCACCCGAGTCCGGTATTCTTTTTCGCACGAACCAAAAGCTGATGATTACCAGAAGCGAGGTTCGTGAAACTAAGTTGATTGTTCTCCAATACATGCCAGGTCGAATCTTTCTCATCTATTCGCCATTGCAAATTGATTTTGTTCTCGGGGAAAGTAATAGCAGAGAATTGGAAATTTATAAAAGAACCGTAAGGAGCATGCAGTCCTTCCATAAACCGAACACTATTTCCGTTTACCCTGGCTTCTACACAATAGGGTTTAGCTGTTGGCCTATCGTGAATGATATTTTCAACTTCCCTTGCCACACCAAAAGATGTTCCTAACCAGATTTTTTTTTGATGATCAACAAAAATACCGCGCGTGGTGATAGTATTCGATGGAAGTCCGGAATTTTCATCGTACAACCAAAACTCTTTTGTTGTTTTGTTGTAACGAAAGAGTCCGTGTGAATTAGAAAATAAAATATTCTGATCATCCAATACTTCAATTGAGCCAATGGCAAGATTGGTAAAAGCTTCACCCAAATCAATGCGCTCTATTTTTTGATGGTCAAATTTTAAAAGTCCTTCGGTGGAAGCGAGCCACATTTCATCCCCTACCCCTACCATATCATAAACATTAAAATCACCCTGCACCTGAAAATTTACAGGCAGACTAATGTTTACGAAGGTTTCCGATTTATGATCCTTAAAGAATAAATATCGATCGGTGCCACTCGCTGCAGCATACATACCTCGTTTCCCTTCACGCACTGCGTTAATTACGTTTTGATGACTGGTTGGCATTGGGTAACGCTTCACTTCTAAGGAATTTGTTATCATCAATACATTTGAATTACCGGCTTGGGCTCCCCAAAGGTTTTCGTGTGAGTCAAGATAAATATCATGAACAAATTCTCCTTCCTTTTTAAACTCCCATCGCTTTGCTATTTTTTCATCCTTGTAAAGCATGATGGACGAAACATTCGAAACCCAAAGGCCATTTTTCGAAGCCTGCATACTCTGAAAATATTCTTCATGATTGTAATACAGAATTTTTCGATCCCATTCGCCTAAGGTTTTTGGGGAAATCCGCACCAACGTTTCTTTATTGCAATAATAGATCGCTTGATTTTGTTTGTCTTCGGCAATTGCTTCAATGAACTTGGATTCCGAAAAATCATCCGCCAATACAAACAAATTCTTTTGAACTAATACAATACCTTTATCAGTAGCAGCCCAAATATCGCCCTCGCTGCTCATATAGCTTGAGTTGATTCCATTGAAAGAATGTTTAAGCACTTCGCTCTTCCATGTTGATCCCTTGCGTTCCAGGCGAAAAAGCTCTTCACCATAGGTACTAAGCCATAAAGTAGAATCGGGAGCAAACATTAAGTAGCACGCATTCTTAACATCCAAAATTTTCTTCTCACTGGTAAGTTCTTTGTCTATTATTTCGCTTTGATATAATCCATCACCAGCAGCGATCCATAATTTATTTTGACTAAATAACGCATGACTACAGTTACGCGGAAGATTTTTAGATAACAATTCAAACTTTTGCGTTGCCTCATTGAGGCGAAAAATTTTTCCAGCAAATGATATGACGAACAGGGTGCCTTCTTCATCCTCCACAAAACTAAATGCTCTGATAAAAACAGGCGAACGGTTTTCAATTCCAAAATCAAATCGCTTTATCGAATTTCCGTCATACCGCACCACCGCATGAGGCTCATCTAACCAAATGTTTCCAACATGATCTTCATATATTGATTTAGGATAGGATATTGTTGAATCGGTAATGGAGCGGGCGCCACGGAGAATTGTCTTAAAAATAACCGTGTCAATCTGATTTTGAATTTCAATTAAATCCAGATCACCTGCCATGAGCAAACGGCCATCTCGTGTGCGCAAAAAGTTTTTTGCATACTGACTTCGCAACGCTTCTTTATAGGTGGTAAAATGAAGGCCGTCATATTTTACAAGGCCATCATCAGTGGCGATCCATAAAAAACCCAGTGAATCTTGTGCTACTGCCTTTATAACATCACTGGGCAAACCCTGTTCAACACGGTAAAGCCCAAACCGATACTCTTGTGCATAGAGCAGGGTGGTATTAACCAAAATAAAAGCAAGGAATATAAAGCGCATGGGCTGCACTATTTTAAAGAATGTTAAACCTTTTTTAGGTGATTTCAAAGGTTTGCAAAAACACAATACGGTTCAAAAACTACATTAACTTTGCGTCCATTTTACCAGCGTATGATCTTCAATCGAAAACAGTATTCAGACGAAACTTTAAAGAACCTGTACAAATCGCTTCTTCTTCCGCGGATGATTGAGGAGAAAATGCTCATCCTTCTCCGCCAAAATAAAATCAGCAAATGGTTTAGCGGTATCGGGCAGGAAGCTATTGCAGTAGGTGTTACGCAAGCATTAGAAAAAGACGAATACATACTCCCCATGCACCGCAACCTCGGTGTTTTTACGGGCCGTGACATGCCTTTCGATCGCCTCTTTGCACAATGGCAGGGAACGATGATGGGATACACCAAAGGACGTGATCGTTCTTTTCACTTTGGAACGAACGAACATCATATTGTCGGCATGATTTCTCATCTCGGCCCACAAAATGGTGTGGCCGATGGAATTGCACTCGCCAGCAAATTAAAAGGGGAGAAAAAAGTAACGGCTGTTTTTAATGGTGATGGCGGAACAAGCGAAGGTGATTTTCATGAAGCGATAAATGTTGCCGCAGTTTGGGATTTACCTGTCATCTTTATTATTGAAAATAATGGTTATGGTTTATCTACACCAAGCAATGAACAATTTCGTTGCAAGCAATTTATAGATAAAGCCATTGGTTATGGCATAGAAGGCGTGCAGGTAGATGGAAATAATATTCTTGATGTCTATGATACTGTGCGTTCAATCGCAGAACGTATGCGCGAAAATCCAAAACCTGTTTTATTAGAATGCTTAACCTTCCGCATGCGCGGACATGAAGAAGCGTCCGGTACGAAATATGTGCCGAAAGAATTGATGGAGATGTGGGCGCAGAAAGATCCGGTTGAGAATTATGAAAAGTTTTTAATCAGTGAAGGTATTGTTGATGAAAAACATATCGAAAGTGTTCGAAAGAATATCAAGAAAGAAATTGAAAATGGCTTAGCAATTGCATTTGAAGAAACTCATCCTCCAGCGGATACAGAAATAGAAATGAATGACATGGTTGCACCTTTCGTGCAAACTGTAGTTTCTCCATCAAGCGAAAAAAAATCAGAGAAAAGATTCATTGATGCGATTAGTGATGGCTTACGCCAAAGCATGGAGCGTTATGATAATCTGGTGTTGATGGGACAAGACATTGCTGAGTATGGGGGGGTGTTTAAAATCACCGATGGCTTTGTTGAGAAGTTTGGAAAAGGAAGAGTACGTAATACTCCTATTTGTGAATCAGCAATTGTTGGTGCGGGCTTAGGTCTTTCCATTAAGGGTATGAAAGCCATGGTCGAAATGCAGTTTGCTGATTTCGTTACCGAAGGCTTCAATCAAATTATAAACAACTTAGCGAAAGCACATTGGCGCTGGGGACAACAGGCCGATGTTGTTGTTCGCATGCCAACCGGTGCGGGTACTGCTGCGGGACCGTTTCACTCACAAAGCAATGAAGCATGGTTCTTCCACACACCTGGATTGAAAATTGTTTATCCATCCAATCCATATGATGCAAAAGGTTTGTTGAACGCTTCCATCGAAGATCCGAACCCGGTGATGTATTTTGAACATAAAGTTTTATATCGTTCCATCAAGGCAACGATTCCCGATGATTATTACACTGTAGAAATCGGCAAGGCAAAATTAATTTCAGAAGGTGATGATCTTTCCATCATTACCTATGGAATGGGTGTACACTGGGCAACTGAAGTCGTTCAGGAATTAGGCAATGTAAAAGCAGACATTCTTGATTTACGAACCTTACTTCCCTGGGATAAAGATGCCGTGGCTGAAACGGTTAAAAAAACCAACCACGTGTTGATTCTTCATGAAGATACCCTTACCGGAGGAATCGGTGCCGAAATCAGCGCATGGATAAATGAGCATTGTTTTCAAGACCTGGATGCCCCTGTTTTGCGGGTTGCCAGTCTGGATACTGCCATTCCTTTTGCCCCAACCCTGGAACAGAACTTCCTGCCCAAAGTGCGACTTAAAGCATCGCTTGAGCAATTGCTAAAATTTTAGCTACCTTAGCCTACTGTTACCAATTTTTTTTGAAGGCAATCAAGGAAAATACTGCTCCTTATTTTTTTAAAGCCTGGAAATTGCTTGGCTTGGCTGTGCTTTTTCTTTTGGTGAGTCAGATTACCTATGCTCAAAATACAAAGGGTGCTGAGGTAAACCGTGGTGGCGGACAAAAGCGTGAAAGTCGTTTCCGAATCCCAATAAAAAAGAAAAAGAAAAAGGGAGGAAAGCCCTCTTTTAACCGGGCACAAGCTCGAGGTATTTCGCGTGCCACAGCCGCTCGAGTATCCACTTCAAAACAACACAAAGTATATCCGCAAAAAGGTCCGTTTGTCAACAACAAATCGGTAAGCAATAGAAACAATCAAAAAGCATGGAGAGGTACTTCGTCTGGTTCAAGATTGAAAGTAAGAAGCAACACGGGTAAAACAAGAAATGTTTTTCCACAGTATGGTCGTTATGTAAATAACCCATCGCGAAAGCCTAAGAATACAGCGCCAAAAGTAACATCCAATCGCTCAACAGTTTCGCGGCTTAACCGATTGCAGCGAAGTCATGCAAGATCATCTTCGGGTGGTGGAAAGCAAACTGTAATTCCGAGATCTGCTTCACATTCATTTATTGCACGCAAGAGTATTAACGTATACGCCAACTTCCATCGACCTAAACCCAAGGGTGAAAGAGCCCATACAAAAGATATTACAGGTCGAAGATTACGAACCAAAAATTTTGAGACACCAAGACCAAAAATACAAACTCCTACCTTCAAGCCGTATTATGGTCGCAAACGCGTTGGAGATAAACCTTACCAAGGTCGCGCAGCTGGTTCTTACCAATCGGCATCACGAAGGAGCGAACGGGGGTGGAGAGGAAACATATCGGGCAATAAAATAAGAGGTCGGAATTTTTCAAGCAAGTCACGTGTAGAAGGCCTCCCTATTTCTCCAAACCAGAATCGAAGAGCTCGAGGTAAAGATCGTTTGTATCGTGGGGCAATGCCTACTTCAGGATTTCGATCGGCTACCCGACCCGGAGAATCCCGCACGGGCAAACGTCCACTGCCTGTACGAACCCCTGGAGCAGGTGCATCTCGCGCTGGAACATATCAGGGTTCAATAAAACTTTTTGGAAGATCGAATCCCGGCTATAATAATCAGGGCGAAGGTTTTACAGGCTACAAAAA
>JBDTTT010000201.1:0-7801 GCA_039930485.1 Chryseolinea sp. | reverse complement strand
CGCACGTTGCAGCTTCGGGCTGGTGCTGCGGCTACGTTCAACATGCAGCGTCTTGATATGAGTGCACTCACTATGAATGCTCAGAACGATCCGGCCTTTCAAAATTTTGCGGAAAATTTTAATAAAAACATAGCTGTTGATTTTAATATCGGAATAGCTCTTTCCAGCACGAATTTTTATGTTGGCTATGCACTCCAAAATGCCTCACAAGGGAAATTGATTAGTAAAGAAGATTTGTTCAATCGCCAGGGATATTTTCATCATGTGGCGCAGGTAGGTTTTAGAAAAGCGCTTTCGAATAGATTGGGCATTGTTGTGAGCGGACTTTATCGATATGATCCAACTTTTCTTAGCACGACAGAAGTTCAAGTCAAAACAATTTTATACAACAAAGTCTGGATTGGAATGGGATACCGAAGCAATATGAACACCATTGGCTTGATCGGTTTCAGAGCGAAACAAATTCAAATTGGTTTTGCTTATGAATTACCCGTACAACACAGCTCCTCAGCCAATTCAGGTACAAGTGAATTCACAGTGAACTACAAATTCAAAACGCTTAAAAACAAATCGAATAGACGCGCTATAAGTACGAAATCAAAAATACTCACCATTTGGTAATCTAATTGGATAGGATAAGATAATGATTACCATATTCAGTTACTGCAAATTAAGTTAGAGGCATAGACACTATATATTATGAAAAAATGGAAAACCAGTGCTGGACTATCTCTATTTATTCTATCAAGTATTGAATTCCTTGTTATTAAAAATAATTATCATCCCCACCGATCATTGAGGATCGATCAATTGCTCTCTATTATTGGATTTATGCTGACTGTGGCTATTGCGATAATTCTTATTCTAACAAGCAGGCGAAAGAGTTCAGACGGCTAACAACAGATGCTCCATCCTATTTTTGATACCTCCATCCTTCAGATAAGCACGGGCTACAGAAGACAACATAAAGCAGAAAGAATGATGGCATTATTGAATACTCTTTGACAATCCTATCCCGGAAAACTGTATGTATATGGCGGATTTAGATAGTCAAAAAAAAATAAAACTCACCAAACAATAAAATAATATGATTAATTGGAAAACTACAATCGGGCTTACGTTATTGATGATCGCAAGCATTGAACTACTGAAGATCAAGGATCAATATCTTCCTGCACAAATTCCAAGCGGGCAACTATTTTCTATGTCTGCATTTATGGCGACCGTGATCATAGCAACTGTGCTTTTAGTAATTGGCATGAGAAGAAGTCAGCGGGGTTAACTCAAAATCCTGCACTCGTTCTTCTTTTCTCATTATTAATTGAACGATTGAAAAATAACGAATTTACATTACCTGCAATTCGTTTTTGGTTGAACGTGATTTAACATAAGGATGCGATATTTTTTCATCCTTATGTTAAGTGTTCAGACACATTTACTTATTTGAGGGAACTCTATTGCTTCTGCCTCTTAACATGGATACCGTCTCTTCACAAAACTTTCCTCAAATTCTTTGTGATATTTTTGCTCTGTACCTTTTCCAAAAACCAACCATCATCGACATGGTTCCAGTTTTATCTGTTCTAAAACAGCAGCAACCAAAGTGCCGCAATGTCTATCCCATTTCGCACAACCTTAAACTCAATACTTCGCTTCAATACTTTGTTGAATAAACAATATGGCAGAGTTGAAACAGAACATTATAATTTCTATTGAGATATTGACTTGTTGGGATCAACTTCTGAACTACTATTTTTTTCATACACAACAGGGCGCTGAATATTTACCCAAAGTGAATTAAATTACTATTCACCTATGTAGTAGTATGACTGCGAAGATAATGATATTGAAATCTAATAGATTCAATACACATGCAACTCTCTTGCTGCATCTTCATGTTTTATTATCGATCTGAACCACATTCGACCATGCTAATGTACCTACCTCTGTTTGCTGATTTTTGTAAATCTAACTGAACACTTTTATCTCTGAAGGCTAAGGAATTTCGGATAAGAGACAGAATAAATCCGAAATTAAAATTCCGAAAACACAAACTATTCTGATAAATCCTGGTTGGTTCTGTTGATGGTTTGATTTTTATTATTTCATCTTCAATGAAATTTCCGGTGATGAATCGAAGACAGCTACAGAAATTTGCCAGGTGTTTAACAGGATCAAGACAACCGAATCAGAGCAACGGTGCATGTATTCTTTTTACATTCAGTTGATTTAACGATGCTTTGGTCTTTGAAAAGAATGGGGTATGATGCAAGTCAGACGGAGACTTGTAACCATATACATATCATTTGCACTTTTATTGCCCCTGATGTTGTCTTGCCGTTCGTGTCCGTATCCATCTTGAACTGTATAATACAGTTCGTCTCTACCTTGGTATGTAAGTGGGTCGGACAATGGACCTAATTCCGAAGTTCGATACGACATCGCTTTTGCTAACGGTGAATTCAACGTTCCGAGGTCAACATAACTTTTACTCACATCATCGAGGTAATCTGTGAAGGTATATCGGGCGCCAATTTCCACCCAGAGGTCCAACAACTCTGTTAATTTAAAACGTGAACCAACTCCGAAGGGAATGGCGACAACCAATAGACTGTAGGGCTTAATGCCATAGTTCGCATCGGCAGGATCAAGCTTGGAGTATTGACCTTCTGTACCCAACGATCGCAGAGAAATCCAATCGCCTGCTTCTGGCAATACATTACCTGCGAGATCGGTCTTTGGTGCTTGCGCTTTTGGATTATGTAGAATTAACGCCACACCTAAGTAAGCATAAGGGGCCCAAACGGGTCGTTTTGAATATGTGAATAGGTTCTCAAAAAGATCATAATAGGCAACAACTGAGATCTCCTTGACGTGATTCCGAAATGAAAGATTACGGAGATAACGTGGCCGGTCCTTACTTTTTGAAGGATCAGCAGAATCTGTATCCGAACCACTTAATGTTCCATATAAGAACTGTGCCTGAAGGGTATACCGTGGACCAAATCTCCTTGCTATCGAAAATCCAAAAGCCGGTTTTGTAAATGAAATATCGGTGCTCAGTCGCTTTGAAAGCGGTGCCAGGTCTCCGAAGTAATTCATGGAATTCACGGAAAGACCTATGAAATTATAGCGTTTGGTAAAGGATGTGCGTTGACCCGTGAAGCTTGATATCCTTTTATTATTTCGTTTAATGGCCCTTCGGTTCATTTGTCCTGAAGATTCAAAGACAACAACCAGAATTAAGAAAAGCAATAAAAGCGATACTAAATTTCTTTTCATAATAATCACTTAATAAAACAAAACTTGAAAAGTATCTTACAACTCACTAGAAGAAGGGCCATAGTATTATTGAAGTTCAGCGAAAACAATTTCTTCGTTAAAATTCAAAGAATGTCCACATCAATTCAACAATAATGTATCCAGCTTATTCCATGTCTGCAACTACACTACAATCCAGCTAAATACTACAACACTAATACCGGAAATGTCAAGGGAATGGCATTTTATAGATTGCATATATTACTAGTTAAGCGCATTCGAGATGACAAGTTTTAGTAAAGCAAAATCCTCCCTTAAGGAAGATTTTGCTGACAATTGATCTATTGCTTCACGAATTTGATTTCGATTACATTCGTTGATCCAACAGCTTGTATAATGTATACTCCTGATGGATAATTTTTCATATCAACTTTATATACTCTATCTCCGCTAACTTTATCCAGAGTAATTACATCCATTGTTTTACCCGTCATCGTCATTATTCTCAGCGATTTTACAGCTTTCAATGAGGCTGGTATTTCAATATTCACAACTTCCACTACTGGATTTGGATAAACAGATACGTTCATGTCGTTCGATTTCTCTACACCCGTAACAACAAGCTGATACTCTGCTGATGTGGTACAACCGTTAACATCAACCTTCACACGATAAAGACCTGGATTTTCCACAGTGATCAACTGTTTTGTTGCACCTTCAATCATAGAGTTGTCAAAATACCATTGGTTTCCCGCAGTGTAATTGGACATTAAAGAATTACCATCTTCACTAATCTGCGCTGCCGCAACCTGCATCACTTCTGCCAGAACCGGCACACGCAATCCTTCACAGCCTGATTCATTTACTACAGACACATAATACGTTTTTGATTTTGAAATAGACGGTGTTATCAGTATTGAATCACTCTCATTTACAATAGGCAATGCATCTGAAACCGACTCATACCAATTGTAATGACTGTTATCTGTGGCGCCATGTGCTGCTACTGTTACTGCGCCTTCTCCACAACTCTTACCCTGATCAACGGATGTCACAACCGGTCCATTTTGCTTATTAACAGCAATTGTTTTTTGAATTCCGGAACTGCAATTTTCAAAAGTTCCCTGGATGGTAAGTGTATTCTCCCCAGACACTAAATTACTTCCTGGAATAATAATACTGATGACTCCTCCATTTCCCGAAACAGGATTTGACACTGGAGTATTTCCTAACAACGCCACATACATTGCACCATTTTGTGCTGCACTAACACTTACGATCGCATCCGATCCTTCGCATAGTGTGGCTGTACTTGTACTTAAAGTAAAATCCGGGCTCACGGGAGCTGATTCAAAAATCAAGACAAAGCGATTTGATCCAAAACTAGCAGCATTTGATGTTACTGAAAAGCTGTAGCTAGCACCTGAACGGGCGTTGAAAGTCGTATTGGTAAAATTATCCTTTAACATAATTTTTATGCTTTCAGAAAACGATTCGTATTCTGAAAATTCTAAACTATAGGTAGCTACAGCCGCATTGCTAATATCTAAGCGAACAGTCTTACTGCAATTAAAGGAAGGCAATGAATTAATGGCTAGTTTGTCACCATTTGCCAGAACGGTAGAAAGATTGAATATACTATTCGCTAGTTTCCAGGCATCCGCGTTCGAGTCAAACCCATCAGTAGCATCTGCTCTGAAGTGTACAACGGTCTCATCACGCAAAGATCCTTTTACCATTGTGATTCGGGCTAAATTACTATATGAACTTTCTCTGAAAAAGGTCGACTGCGTACCCGGTGCTTTCACACTTTCGTTTACTTGTAAAACTGGTGATGCAGCATTTGTATTCACCCAAAAACCCTGACCTGTGGGTATATAACGCGAGCCGCCATTGGTACCCGTCACACCATTCCAGCTTGCAAATTGGGGGGAAACGGATCCGTTATCACGAACATATATGGTTGCACTCACATTCGTTTTTGTCCATCCGCTTGCAGCGTTCCAATCGATGGTGGAAGGAAATGGATTTCCAACAAGATTCCAGCCATCATTGGCAGGTGATCCACTCGTTGTAAATGTTGTGGGTATGGTTACAGGTGATGCATTGCCAGTTGTAACAGTTCCCCTTACATCCCATAACGCTGAGCTCATAATGTTACCTCTCACAAATAAAGCATATCCTTTTCCAGGAGAAAGAGTTTCGGTATTCACTGCGTTGGGAAAGTCAATGTACCCATCGTTTAAATCGGTTGTGCCATTTAAATTGCTATCGGTAATAACAGTCTCATTATATTCAAACATCGATTGACTGGTGGCACAACCTGAACATATGCTCGTGCCGGTGAAAGACCCTGTTACGGAAATCTCTTGTTGCAGATCAGCAACTGAAGCGTTTTGAATCGGAGAAGAAATGTAACGATAAATCCGCCCACCATTTGCACCTTCAATAGACATGTAACGTTGTACTGAAACATTACCTGTTATTTGCGCACCAGAAGGTAATACATCGATAGCAGCATCTTGTGTTGGACTGTCGGAAGTTGAAATTAATTTAAACACAGAAGTATTGCTACTACCATCGGCATCCATAACAACATTGCTAGCCAATGTTAAGATACCTTTTAAGTTTTCATTGCTCTGAATGCTAACTCCCGGACTCGCAGAGGTGTTGCTCACAAGCAAATTATTAAAGTCAGTTGCTGTAGTTCCGCTGATGTTTTGCGTACCGGTTGTACCGGAAAATTTTACTGTACCATTATTGTGTATAAACGTTCCGCCAGAGGTTGTGAAATTTCCTTTGAGGTCCAATGTTCCCGAGGTAGAAGTAAAAGCTGTACCTGATAATGCGAAAGGGCCATTTACAATAATATCGGCTGACCCACCGGAAAAAGTTCCACCGGCTAACACGGCTCCGTTATTGGCAATGATGGTATGCGATCCCTGGTTAAATGTTCCGGAATAGCCTGCCTCCATAGTAAGGCTTTCCATGGTAACATCAGCATCGAGTGTAAAGTTGGCATCTTTAACATCGTTAAAAATAACGGCATCAATGGATGTTGGTACACCCGCTCCGCCCGTGCCACCTGCAGTGGTTGACCAGTTCATAGGATCATTCCAGTTAGAAGCAGCGGATGCAACCCAATGACGGTCCTGAATATAATCAACCACCCACCAGGGATACAGATCGGTATTGGTAACAGAAGGTATGGTTACCGTGTTGCCTGTTGTATTAGTAGTAGCCACAGGAGCGAAATCAATCCAACTGCTGGTGGATGAGTTCCATCGCTGCGCACTCAAATTCGCTTCTGTAGAGCTGGCATTCGGAGCGGCAAATTCACTGTCGAGATACGTCAATATCAAATTGGAAAGATCAGGCTTGACGGTGTACCCCTGCGCATTGATCTGCCAAAAGCGATCGGTGGCATAAATGGATTTATCAACACCTGAACCACCATTAAAATTAGTAATACCCGTGGGCAGTTGAAGGCTATTTTGCCAACCCGTTGTGTACGAGGAAAATAAAAAATAGCCACTTCCTGTACCTGCTGTTTTGGTAAACACGACAGGAATATAATGTGTGTTGTCTGAACCAAATGGAATAGTGTAGGTTCCTGTTGCCGTACCCATGTTCCATTTGATTCTATTATTCTCTCCTTCACTAATGATGTTTCCGCTAACGCGAGTAATCGCATTTGCTGCAGAATTGTCAATAACTAAGTAGGCACCTTGTGCGATATTGACATTGGCTCCGTTTAAGACAAGCCTGGCCTGAGCAAACATGGCGACATGGACGAGCGACAGTGCAACGGTCATTGCTAAAATTCGGAATCGAGTTGAATGTAATGTGGTCATGGTTTTAATTTTTTGAATCCATCAATTCACAGCTATGCATTTTTTAAAATCGATTATGATTAATTGATTTTTCTCCATTCTGTTCCATCGGATACAATTTGATAGGAGTTTGTACCAGCGGCAAAGACCAATGTGGTGCTGGTTGTGGTGTTATCCGTGCGCACGGTTCTCGATAAGGTTATATTTCCAGTACCTTGATTTACCAGGCGATAGCTTCTACCCGGACAACCACTTGCGGCAGGCATGGTCCAGGTCGCTGCAGCACCGGTGTTGATAACAACATGATCCGTGGATAGAACGGTGTAGGCTCCTGTGCCTACACGATAAGCGGTTGCAATGGAACCGGAAACGGATAGTGTTGATGAAGGATTGGTATTACCAATTCCTACCATGCCTGAACCGTTGATACGCATTCTTTCATTTGTAGCTTGTGTCGTTCCACCAGTCATAAAGACCACTGCTTTGCTTGCTGTACCTGTTCCGATCAAAAGATTCTGCCCCATGTTATAGAGGTATGAGTCATTGGCAGAGCCCATAATACCACTGGCGTTTAAACTTCCATTGACACCCATATCAATGTAATTGGTTGTTTCATTGCCATTATCTGCAGTAGCCACAACATCAGAAGAAGCATTCGTTCCTGTTGATTGGTTCTGAATGTTTAACTGGAGGTAATTGTTAATACT
>JBDTTT010000200.1:0-7899 GCA_039930485.1 Chryseolinea sp. | reverse complement strand
TTGGAACATTTGCAGGAGGGCTGAATTATCTCGACACTAAAACGGAGATCTTCTCACGCTACCTTCACAATCCTTCGGACACAACGAGTATCAGCACGAATCATGTTTGGTCCCTTTTAGAAAGTAACAAACATCAAATTTATACGGGACTGTTAGGAGGAATAAACGAATTTCTGCCAGAGAAAAAAGCGTTCCGAATTTTAACCATTGCTGGTGAGAATCCAGTCACAACGAATACGGCATCGGTATTCTGCATGAGAGAAGATAAAAACGGTAACATATGGATGGGGACAAGACTGGCGGGAATTCATCGCTATGATCCGACAGTTCGATCTTTCAAGGCATTCATAAACATACCGGGCGACTCAACGAGCTTCCCTACCAATGAAATTCTGGAATTTCAAATGGATTATGAGAAAAAACTTCTCATCGGAACAGACAACAAAGGATTGATCCGGTTTGATCCTGAAACATTCACCTTTACCAAACTTATCCCTGAATACCGGGAAAAAAATATTCCCTCAATACTCGAAGATGACACACACAATCTATGGTTTACATCCTTCGATGGTTTACATCGATTTGATCCATTAACCGGAAAAATATTCAACTTCACGGTTGCGGATGGACTGCAAGGCGTTCAGTATAATGAAGGAGCGCGGTTAAAAAGTTCCACGGGAGACTACTACTTCGGAGGCACCAATGGCTTAAACATTTTTCGTCCGGAAAAAGTATTGGAAGACCATAGCAAGCCAACGGTTGTGTTCACGAGATTAAGTTTGTTTCATGACGTTGTCGGAATCAACGACCATTCCGGGGTACTGACCAAGAGTATCTTCAATTCAAAAACGATTACCTTTCAACCGAACCAAAATGTTTTTTCTATCGAGTTCGCATGCCTTGAGTATAAATTCCCAAAGAAAAATATGTACCGGTATTATTTGAAAGGCTTTGACGAAAGTTGGAACGAAATACGGGAAAACAGAACGGCCACCTACACGAATCTACCTCCTGGTGACTACACGTTACTGGTAAGTGCTACGAACGGGGAT
Organism: Chryseolinea sp.; assembly: GCA_039930485.1. Lineage (GTDB taxonomy): Bacteria > Bacteroidota > Bacteroidia > Cytophagales > Cyclobacteriaceae > Chryseolinea. The sequence continues at coordinate 6,847 of JBDTTT010000200.1, read as the reverse complement.
GGTTATTGGAATGACGAAGCGGCCAGCATACAAATAATAATCATCCCACGCTGGTATCAGCGGATAGGTGTTAAGAGTGGGTTTGTCATACTCTTTGCAACCTTCCTGCTTGTCATCATTCACATCCGGACGAATTTCCTTTTTAAACAAAAGCGTAAACTTGAACATTTGGTAAAATTACGCACAGAATTAATCCAGACTAAAAATGAAGAAATTAAAGACAAAAATGAGAAGTTAGAACAAGCCTATGAAGAAGTTCATTCCGTAAATGACCAACTCCAACGCGTTAACACGAACCTGGAAAAACTTGTCGAAGACAGGACTGAAGAACTAAGACTCACGCTCGATAAATTGGTTGAGACCGATAAAGGACTTGATACATTCCTGTATCGATCCAGTCATGATTTGCGAGGGCCGATAGCATCACTGTTGGGATTGGCGCGCGTGGCCAAAATGCAAAATCACCAGAACGAATTAGGCGGCTACTTCAATAGCATGGAGGTGACGGCCAATCGTATGATACGACTGTTAAACAGGTTGAATGACACGGGTGCGCTCTTTCGCGCTAAGCGCCAAACAGAAATCATAAGCATAGAAGATTTTGTTCAGTCGATACAGGTACAACTTAGTTCAATGAATACCAATAATGTTGTAAAAATAGAATTTGAAAACAATGCAGGTGATTCGATTGCTTGCGACCGTACATTGCTTAACCACGTTATCTTGAACCTCATGGAAAATGGCATTGTCTTTCGGGGAGAAAGAAATCCATTTGTCAAGTGCGCGCTTTATTCAAACAATCATCACCTTGTCATTCAAGTGAAAGACAATGGTATCGGCATTTCTCCGGAAGAAAGGGATCGAATATTCGAGATGTTTTATCGTGGGTCGGAGAAATCGATCGGTAATGGCTTGGGATTATTTATGGTAAAGAAAGCCCTCGAAATACTGGAAGGATCAATCGTTATTGAAAGTGAGCCAAACAAACTGACTACCTTTACAGTAAGGATATCTTTGAATCACTAGGAGGTTGTCCGCTGTTTCATCTACCAGCACAAATCATGAGGTAATTCACTGGGGACAATATCAATTGTCTTTTTATTTGGTCAGGAATTATCGGCAGGTTACTTGCTATTCTATTTTGATTGCAATTATGCTGCTTTGGTATTGCTGCCAGGTCATTGTCTTTCCTAAAACATTGGATGAGCGTTAGCTGACTTTTCGGGTACTTCCTGACCAACATCCCAATGCTCTACGATTTTCCCATTTTCAATCTTGAAGATGTCTATTATAGATATTGTTTTGGGTCCCATTTTACTTTTTGTGTGTATATAAACAAGATCTCCCTCTGCATTTAAATGCTGGACGTCAATTTTTTCTTTGGGTGCTCCAGTGAACCATTGAGTTGCGGCTTGTTTTAAAGCTTCTTTTCCATCACCCACTGATGGGTTATGTTGTACGTATGTGTCACCTATATATTTGTCAATTGAATTAACGTCCTTGTCTCCAAACACTTCCTGATAAAAGTCAGCGACTAATTTTTTATTCTCTTCCAGTTGTTTTTGATTGCCCGACAATATTTGAATTTCATTTTTCAGTGAGTCGGTCTTAGTCTGTGTCGCTATACTGTTATCTTTGCTATTGCAGGAAAAAAGTAAGAAGGTCATAGCTACCAATGACAGTAATGTATATTTAGCTTTTTTCATTTTTAAATTTGTTTAGCGAATATAAGTCTTTTTTTTTCTTACCTGAGAAACGAAACGTTGTAAGCTTGGTCATTACTTCTGAGTAATGGTTTTTATTCTTTCATTGAAGCATTTACAGGTTGGCTATCTACAAACTGCTCGAAACTTATAATTTTTCCATCTTTCAATTTCCAAACATGGGCAACCCGTGCTTCAAATGATTTGCCCGTGATTTTGTAGGTGCCTGTGTATGTACCAAAGGCTACTACTTTATCGTCACTGGCTACATAGTCTTCCGGAGTAAATTTGTAATCGATCCATTCACTGCCTAATCTGCTGAAAACATTTTTAGTAACATTTTCTAATCCAATGTATGTTCCTGCATAAGGAAAGCCCTTGGCTTCTGTCCATGAAATATTTTCGGCAACAAACTTTGCCAGATTTCTACCATTCTCTTCCGAAGTTTTTCCTTCGTAAGTACTTTTTATAATATCAAGATTTGTCATTTTCTTTTCATTTGAAAGACAGCCTGACAATGCTAGAAGCATCGCCAGGCTGAAGTTTATTGATGATTTTACCATTTCATTTCTCCCGTGTTTACTTTTGCTCCTATTTGTAAGGCTATGTCAAAAGTCAGCGTAGGATATTTTGCTTTAAGAGCAGCGATCAAGGTTTCCGAAGTCTTGTTGGTTTTCAATGCTTCTTCATAAAACTGGATGTAACTTTTTGTATGCTTCACTGCTGTCAAATCAAATGCTGATTCAGATTTAGCATGAGCGGGAATTACAATAGTCGGCTGAAGTGATTCAATTTTATCCAAAACACTTACCCATTGTTTACGCGCTTCCGTGGTTTGTGCATCGGCCATCCAAAGATGAAAAGTAGTTCCAAATACATTGATTCCGCCTACGACTGCTTTAATTGATGGAATCCAAACAAAAGTTTTGGATGGTGATTCTTCCAGACCAATGATTTCTAATTTTTGGCCTTCTATTTCAATACTATTACCTTTTAAAACTTGGGGCAGAATAGCATTTGACGTAATGTTTTTACCTAGTCGTTCTCCCCAAACTTCTAACTTCTTCTGAGCAGTTGCTTTAATATGTTCAATCGTAGCAGGTGCGGCATAAACGGTAACTTCCGGGAAATATTTTTTGAATACCTCCAACCCGAAGTAAAAGTCAGGATCACCGTGAGAGACATAAATAGTCGTCAATTTCTTACCAGAGGTCTTGATTTGTTGCGCTACTTTTTCAGCGTCTGCTAATGTAAATTGTGCGTCAATTAAAATCGCGTCCGTTTTTCCAGAGACGATTACCGAGGCTACACCAAAACTATTTTCTGATGCATTGTAAACCTGAAGTTTTAAACTGCCTGTTTCAATCGTTTTTAAACTTTGTGCTTGTGCTTCCATATTGAATAAAATTAAGATGGTTAAAAAAACCGTTGAGATAATGTGTTTCATTTTTTTTTGCTTTTGATGACGATACAAAGATGGTATCATCGGATGCTCAAAAACATTGAACAAGTTCAATAAATGAAATCGACCTATTTCTTGCTGGCCATTTTTCCTCTTATTTTACTCAAAAATTCGTGACTGATGCCTAAGTAGGCTGCTATCTGGAGATTGGTAAGACGATTATAGAGGACAGGATATTTTTCAATAAAGTCAAGGTAGCGTTGATCGGCAGTCTTGCTCAAATTGTCTATCATTCTTCTTTGAAGGGCAACGTGAGTTTTTTGAGTCATTACTCTGAACAGCTTTTCGATCAGGGGTAATTTTGAATAGGCAAATTCTTTATCCTTTTTAGTGATCAACAGCACTTCACTATCCTCGAGTGCTTCAATAAAAAGTTGCGATGGCTTTTCGTTGGTAAAACTATCAATGTCTGTGATCCACCAGTTTTCAATGGCGAAATAAAGTATTTGTTCAAATCCATTCTGATCAATGTGATACACACGAAAAAGCCCCCTGGTTACAAAGCCTTCAAAATCGCAAACTTCACCTTCGCTCAACAAAAAAGTTTTCTTCTTAATGATTTTAAGTTGAAATAGATTGCAGAACTCTTCCATTTCGTTGACCGAAAGAGAGATATGTTTGTTTATATTTTGTTTGAGTAGGTTATGCATCTTGTGAGGTTCTGTAAATACGTTTCCTAGGTAGTAATATTTTCTGGAGAAAGCATTCTGGGCTGTAGGCAAAAAAAATTAAGGAAGAAGCAAATAGCTCAAAATTCAACTGCTAAACTATCTTCAAGAAGAATGGTGCCGGTAAATTATACCTTAAAGAAAATCCCATTCTTAAAAAGGAATCGGCATAAACTCCACTCTAGTAGAAAAATAATGAACGAAGTGATGATGGCCATTAAGGCATGCGGAATATGAATCATTTCCATTAAGCCATTGGTAATAGCACTAATATAATCGTTGAACCACCTGCTGGCTACAATTTCGAAGAAGAGGTAGATGAACAATGAGTTCATTCCAACGATGATGAAGAAGTCGAGTCGTTGTCTGTGATTTTTAATATCAATCCACCAATAGAACAAAGCCAATGCTAACAAACACCATCCGCCTGAAGCAAGTGTAAACGAGGTGGTGGCAATTCGTTTTATAATCGGGGTAATGGTAACATTCATTGTGTATCCGATAATTAATCCCACAATCCCACTAACGACTAACCATTTCACTTTTTCATTTCCGCGTTTATCAGAAAGTAAAAGTTTCCCGGCAAGAACTCCCCAAATAGTATGCGCTGCAGTTGGTATGCAGTTAATGGCTACCCATCCATCATCGTTTATTTTATTCATCAGGATAAGATCGATGTAATTTCCAAAATTATGCTGATCGGTAAAGGGTTGATCAAATCCCGCTACATGGGCGAATCGATAGAGCACTTCTGTAAGCAACAGTAAGCCAAAACTGAAAATTAACTGATTGGTATATGACCAACGAAAAATTAGAAATGCGACCAACGTGGTAAATGACAGCTGTGTTAATACATCCCACAATTCAAATGATAAACCATCAGGGCGAACAGCATAATCTAAAACACCAAAGAAAAATAACCAGCCCGATCGCTTCAATACTTTTACAAAAGACTCACTCCACTTCATTCCACTTATTTGTTGACGGTGCAATGAATACGCCATGGCTGTGCCGGCCATAAACATAAAACCCGGTTGAATAAGATCCCAGAAACGCAATCCATTCCATGGGTGATGGAAGAATTGAATCACAAAAAATTCTATCCCGGTATCTTGAGTCACTTCAAAAATATTGTCATACAACCGCGTACTTTCCAACATGAGTAAAACCATGATGAGACCTCGCATAAAATCGAGTGAAAGAAGTCGTTGGTTGGTAGTTTGAATCAACATAAGGAGTTTTATGGATTAAATGTTGGCGATGCTTCCTTCATTGTATAGTACGATTGTAATTAGAAATAATTAACGATCCAAGTTTTTTACAAGCAAGCGAAACCTTGCATTGATTATTGTGGATAAAAAGATGTTTTCGTCTTATACAACTCAGTTTATCTGAGTCTTACCCGCCATAAGGCATATATTGAACTAAAATCACCTTATCGAACCGATGCCGGGAAAATCATTAATGGGATTTATACCGAAATGAAAAAACAAGGAAAGAAGACAAGTTCAAAGAGATCTTAACGTCAAAGGGTATACAGGTAAATTAAGATAGTATACTTTCAGCTCTCGAGGGCCACGTTTATTCACAAGCGGAATCGCCTACGCGAAAGTCTGTTCTCCCGGATAATTCAGTGTAGCAGGCTTGTAAAAAGCCACTTTTTTTTGCTGAATTCTCTAAAGCCTTACAGATGAATGACAATCGTTATCGACAAAACATTGTGTGAGCATAAATTCGTAGATGTGCCGATTTAAACATATCTGTTTACAAAACGCTTACAAATTGATTAAGTCCTTATTTGAGGAGATCATACATACATACTAGTAGAATTGTTTTATTTTCGGGAAACTTACAATATGGAAATATAGGACATATGTCTTATATACAATTGTTAGTGGCAATTTTCAATGGACGACAAGGGACTACTAATTTACATTTGGGACACTAAAGCAAATCGTGTCATTATCATAGTGCTAGTCATGATTATTCTGACAGCACTTCTGACGAAATTTTTAATTTGGAACGATTTGACTCTACTTCCATTCATATTTTTCGGAATTGCCATTCCCTTGCAACTCCTTTTTATTAACTCACTACCGTATAAATTTTATAAGGAATGGGTAAAAATTCAAAAGGACTATTCTGACAAATTAATATTAAGAAAGGGCACTAAAGTTTATATAAAACATTTCTGGCCGTGGACTGAGATGACTAAATTAAAAAATATGGGACGTGTTCTTGACATGCCCTATTATGACTTTGACAAAGCCGACATTCTTGAATCTAAGGACTTAATTGTAGTTCGTGGTTATAGTGAGAATTTTTTCCTTGGATTATTCAACCCAAAGACAAGATCGTTTGTAATAGCTCCGGCAGACACCAAAGTAAAGGACTATAATCTTTTATCGGGTAAACTTAACTTCTATAAATGAAGCGGACGACTTTAAAGAATTTACCTTTATTGACAATGTAATTGGAGTGGAGAATCCGATTACAATCAAAATATATAAGGACAAATGAAAACTGCCGTTAACAAAAGCTAAATGCAATTGCGGGGCTCAGTGGTGGCAACTAAGTTTTTTATAACTAATTTTAATTCTGCAACGTGGACAGTGAAGCAGTTTCTAGACCCGCAACTGCATTTAGCTAAACGTTAGCGATCATTGCAGTGCGACAGCCTGATATTGCAACAAGACAAAACCACAATAAACGAAACGACATTTATGACAACAACAGAAAAAATAGTGCAAGCGATAACAAATTTTGTGAGAGGTGGCGACAACAGTGATACAGTTCTGTTAGACAAAATTCTGCACAAGGACTTTAGAGTAACGAACAATGGTTTTATGGGAACTTCAGGCGTTACGCTTATTGACAAACAAAAATATTTATCAAATATCAGAGAAGGTATTTTTGGCGGCCTGCCAAGAATAATGAAGGTAGAAGGTATTGACGACAGCGAAACAATTGCTATGGTCAAACTACGCCTGGAGAGTTCCGAAAATTATTTTGTA
>JBDTTT010000199.1:0-8109 GCA_039930485.1 Chryseolinea sp. | reverse complement strand
TAACAACATTGAACATTAAATAAATCTTGGATCAGATTCCATTACGGTGCCACACTTCTTGCAGGTACGAAATTCTTTCGATCCGTAAAATTCGCGAAAGCGTGGAAGGAAATCCTTTTCAATGTTATCAAGATGAAATTTGTATTCATGCAATTTAGTGTTGCAGTTATCGCAGAACCAAATCAAACCATCCATCATGTTTGGGTCTTCGCGCTTGCATTCGATCACCAAACCCACTGATCCTTCTGGTCGCTCCGGACGATGAGGTGTATTGGATGGCAATAAGAACATTTCTCCTTCTTTAATCGGAATATCAACAGCTTTTCCGTCTTCCTGAATCCGAACATTTATATTTCCTTCCAGTTGATAAAACAATTCTTCGGTTTCATTGAAGTGATAGTCCTTGCGGGCATTGGGTCCACCAACGATCATCACAATGTAATCACCGGCATCGGCATATAAATTTTTATTGCCTACCGGTGGCTTTAGCAAACTGCGATTATCGTTAATCCACTGTTTCAGGTTAAAAGGTTTACGAATGGCCATAAATTAATGTGTTAATAATTCAATGTGCTAATGTGCAAATTACGAGTTAGAATTGGAAACCAATAAGTACGTTTTAAATTGCATCATGAATTTAAGTTTAACAGGTAAAAAGGCGGTGGTGTGCGGCAGTACACAAGGTATTGGCAAAGCATCGGCTATTGAATTGGCTTTACTGGGAGCAAGCGTCACTCTAATTGCGCGCGATGAGCAAAAACTTCAACAAGTATTAAAAGAACTTTCCACCTCCTGCGGACAACAACACGATTACCTTGTTGCTGATTTTACTTTTCCGGATGATGTAAAACAAAAAGTCGAAGCATACGGAAAACAAGTTGATGTTCATATCCTAATCAACAATACAGGCGGACCTCCGGCAGGGCAAGCGATTGATTCGAAGCCAGAAGATTTTGTAAAAGCATTTTCAAATCACCTGCTCTGCAATCATATTTTAGTCCAGGCTTTTGTGGAGGGAATGAAGCGCGCGAAGTTTGGCCGAATCATCAATATTATTTCTACTTCAGTGAAAGTACCGCTTCGCGGATTGGGTGTATCGAATACGATTCGTGGGGCTGTTGCTAACTGGTCGAAAACACTTTCATTAGAGTTAGCGCCATTTGGTATTACGGTCAATAATGTATTACCGGGTGCTACGATGACTGGCAGATTGGAATCAATCATTAAAACCAATGCAGATAAACAATCCAAAACATTTGAGGAGGCAAAAAAAGAAATGGTGAAAGAAATTCCAGCGGGAAGAATAGCAGAAGCAAGTGAAGTGGCTGCCGCTGTTGCTTTTCTGGCATCGCCAGCAGCGAGTTATATTAATGGGATTAATGTTCCGGTAGATGGAGGAAGAACCGGATCTTTGTAGGTATACTTAGACTGCTACTTCATTTAATTTTTATTACTTTTTAAAACTTTATACTTAAAATGAAAAAATATCTAATCGTTACTCTGGCCATTTTTATTTCAAATTTGGCAATGGCACAGCACTATGAAAATCAGGTGAAGTTTAAAAATAATGCTGTAGTTCGTACTCCGCGTTATCGAACTCAAAATAATGTATCGCAAGAGGAGACTCCTCGCGTACTGGCGGACAATGAGATAGAACTTAAGTGCTCTGCATTGATGAATGTGAAGGCAGATTCGTATCTCGCCATTTTTAATCTTACTCAAGTTGCCACCACAGCCAAAGAAGCAGACGAATTAATCAATAAGAGAATTCAACTGTTTTTTGATAATCTAAAAAATCTTGGACTGTCACCTTCTGATTTCTATGTAGACATGGTGTACTTGATTCCTGTATTTGAGTTTGAAGTCTCGAAAAAGTTTTTTTCTAAAACATATAACGAAGTGCCGAAAGGATTTGAGATGCAAAAAAATGTACATATTAAGTTTAAAGGTGCTAACATGATTGATAAAATTGTGACAACGGCTTCCCTTAGTGAAATTTATGATTTAGTAACGGTTGAATATTTTGTAAATAATCCGTCAGCAATTTATGATTCCCTTCGGACAGCGGCTCATCGGTATTTGCGTTCGAATGTTGCGCGACTTAAAACTTCAGGTGTAAACCTTTCAGAACATTTCTCCGCACTGCAAGAAGAGACAGATGTTGTTTATCCTGAAAGCCGTTATTCAGACTACGAAGCTTTTGTTACTCAATCGCTTGAGGCGGCACGAAACACAACGGTAACAACAGTTCGGAAACCAAAAACGGTGGCCTACAATAAATTGGCGTATGATGAATTTGATGTTGTGATCAATGCTGAATTTACAGAGCCTGTCGTTCAATATACCTATGAGCTAACCATGAAGTATATTTTGCCAGACAAGCAAGGCAATAAAAACAAGTATTTTATTATTGATAGCAACGGAAACCTGAAAGAAGTTCCTCTTAAATAAAATGGAGCGATCATTATGCAGAAAATACAGAACTACATCAACGGAGAATTAGTCGCGCCACAATCCGGTCAATACCTCGACAACTACAATCCTGCCGAAGGAAAAATATATAGTCTCATTCCCGATTCAGATGCAAGTGATGTACAAAAAGCAGTTGATGCGGCAACACATGCATTTCCAGGTTGGTCAACGATGCAAGTTGAAAAACGCTCTGCTATTCTCCAGAAGCTGGCCGACCTTATCGATCGTGATTTGGACAAGCTTGCAAGGGCAGAAAGTATTGACTCAGGGAAAACGGTAAAGCTTGCTTCGACTTTAGATATCCCGAGATCGTCATCCAATATTCGGTTCTTTGCAACGGGTGCTATGCACTTTTCAAGCGAGGCACACATTACAGGAAATGAAGCAGTCAATTACACTCTTCGAAATCCCATTGGTGTGGTGGGATGTATTTCTCCGTGGAATCTTCCGCTCTATTTATTCACCTGGAAAATTTCTCCTGCGCTGGCAACCGGTTGCACCGTGGTGGCCAAGCCTTCGGAAGTCACACCGATGACGGCATTTTTATTTTCTCAACTTTGTATTGAGGCGGGTTTACCCAATGGTGTTTTGAATATTGTGCATGGCCTGGGATCAAAAACAGGGCAAGCGATTATTGAGCACCCCGGTATTCCAGCAATTTCATTTACTGGTGGAACCGTGACAGGAAGAAAAATTGCCGCGACTGCAGCACCCATGTTTAAAAAGCTTTCGCTTGAGTTAGGTGGAAAAAACCCGAACATCATTTTTGCTGATTGCGATTTTGAACAGGCGCTTTCAACTTCCATTAATTCTTCGTTTACCAATCAAGGCGAAATTTGTTTGTGCGGTTCTCGAATCTTGGTTGAGCGCAATCTCTATGAAAAATTTGTTGCCGAGTTCGTAAAACGTACTCAAGCTTTGGTAGTAGGGGATCCCATGCATGAAAAAACAAATGTAGGGGCTTTAGTTTCTGAAGCACATATGAATAAGGTGCTTTCCTACATTGAACTTGCCAGGCAAGAGGGAGGAGAAATTTTAACGGGCGGCAAGCAAATAAAAATGGGTGGGATGTGTCAACAAGGATATTTCGTTGAACCAACGATCATCACTGGATTAGATCAACAGTGTCGAACCAACCAGGAAGAAATTTTTGGACCGGTTGTTACCATTATGCCATTTGATACAGAAGAGGAAGTGATTGCTTATGCAAACAGCAACAGCTATGGATTATCAGCCACAATCTGGACAGAAAATTTGAAACGAGCCAATCGTGTATCAGCAAAAGTAAAAAGTGGAATTATTTGGGTAAACAGCTGGCTCTTTCGCGATTTACGAACTCCGTTTGGTGGCATGAAACAATCTGGTGTTGGAAGAGAAGGTGGTTGGGAAGCGATGAAGTTTTTCACAGAAGTGAAGAATGTTTGTATAAAGCTATAAGCTAACTTTACTATTGTCCAAGAATAGTTTCGTAATAGTCGAAAAGGCTTACCAGATTTCTACGATTAATAATTCTGAGTTTAGTACTTTCTGAATAAGTAAAAAGCTTCTTCCAGTTTTCGGGTCCAACATATTGTAAAATTAATGACTCGTCATTAACAATACCCTTATCGGTTATGTATGCAAAGAAACCTCTGTCAACATTATGATGCTGAATAACCATGTATAACTCGCGCGCTCCACTTTCATTCATAAAGTAAATTTCTTCGGTCTGGGAAACGTCTGTTTTGGGAGGAACATAGAGTGAAGAGGAAATTCCACCAATGCCCATTGGAATTGAAATTTCTCTGGAGTGTGTTACATTCGTTCTGTCTCTTAGAGATAAAACAGCGAAATGTTCATATTCTTTTAAAATTTCGAAGAGAAAGACGTCTTCATCACTCGTTGTTTTATTCTTGGTTGTTAACGAATAAAATTTTCTATTACTGCTGTTGTCTTCATCAAAGTACTCAAGAGACAGAATCTCGGTCGGTCTGAAAGATTCAAACCCATCTTGATTGATATTTTCTTTGTACGAAATAAGACGTGCTTTCTCGTTATTTCTGATTATTCCAAGAAGTTCAGTCCCATCACTCAAAACGATGCTTCCTTTATACCACTTTGTGTCCGTTCCATGATTGTCCTTTTTTTGAGCAGAACAGTTTAGTGAATAACAGCAGCAGAGTATTGCAAACAGAAGATTTTTTTTCGCCATTTTTACAGCTTATCTATTTCGAAATTGTTCGGCAAACAAATGAATTTCTTCGACATCAACAATATCTTCTTCAAGGTTTTAGGCTACTCCATGAGTTACCTGGAATTTTTCAGCGTCATAGCGGGATTGATAGCGGTTTGGCTTTCTGCTAAAGCGAACATCTGGAGCTGGCCTTTGGGTATCATTAATGTCTCGCTTTCTTTTTTCTTCTATTATCAGATCCAGCTATATCCTGATATGTTCCTCCAGGTTTTCTTTTTTGTTACCAATTTGATTGGCTGGTGGCGATGGGCTAACCCGAAACCCGAGGAAAAAGATAACAAGCTTGAACTGAAAGTGAGTTTCATGAAGTTGAAGCAATTCATTTTCCTGTTTGTTGGCGGTGTGGCTGGAACATTCCTGATCGGTAAGCTGGCAAGTAATCTGCATGAATGGATTCCCTATCTCTTTAATTTACCAAGCTCCTATCCGTATGCAGATTCGTTTATTTTAGTGATGAGCATCATTACAACTTTTTTAATGATCAGAAAACGAATTGAGTGCTGGATTATCTGGATTGTGATCGATATTGTGGCAACGGTTTTATATTTTATTAAGGGCGCAAAATTCTTTAGTGTAGAGTATTTGGTGTTCACACTTTTGGCAGCGTTCGGTTTATGGAACTGGATTCGTGAGTACAATTCGTATAAAGTTCAACATGAAAATAATCATTAGATCTTTCTGGCCGGCCATCGCTTGTTTGATCATCTCAAGTATTCTGTTTTTTCTTCCGGGTTCCGCACTTCCAGAAAGTGATTGGTTTGGGAAAATTGAATTGGATAAAATAGTGCATGTTGCACTTTTTGCAATCATGGTTGTATTATGGTGCATTCCTGTTTTTTACAAACCTTCCCTGTCAACACATTTACCCAAATTATTAATATTGATTCCCTTTATTTTTTTTGGATATAGTATACTAGTTGAGTTTATCCAACTCTTCTTCATCCCGGGCCGTTCATTCGATTTGATGGATATTCTGGCCGATGCACTTGGATGCCTTATCGGATTTCTTTTCGTAAAACAGTATCAGCGTTTTTTGACGGATGTAAAATGAAGAGAGGTCTCGTTATTGGTAAGTTCATGCCCGTTCATCAGGGCCACATCGCTTTAATAAACTTTGCTGCGTCACAATGCGATGAATTAATTGTATCCATGAGTTTTACAGACAACGATGTGATTGATGGCGATTTGCGTTTTTCCTGGATAAAAGAAATATTTAAGGATCAACAGAAAATTCATCTTTATAAAATCAATGATGATTTTGATGACGATACGTTGGCACTGGATCAGCGTACAAAACGTTGGGCCCAACGTATGCGTGAAATTTATCCATCAATCAATCTCATTGTTTCTTCCGAGCCGTATGGAGAATCATTCGCCAAAAATTTGGGAGCTGAGCATTTCATGTTTGATGGCGAAAGAAAAAACTTCCCGGTGTCTGCATCTCTTATCCGTGAAAAGCCTTTTGCACATTGGGATTTTATTCCACCCGTTGTCAGGCCCCATTTTGTAAAGAAGATTTGTTTCTACGGACCAGAAAGCACAGGTAAATCAACTATGGCGAAGAGAATGGCCGAGCTATACCAAACTGAATTTGTTCCGGAAGTGGCGCGTGAAATAATTACGTCAAATGATTTTACCGTGGATGATATTATTAAAATCGGACACGCACAGACGAAACGCATTGTTGAGAAAACGAAAACAGCAAATAGGCTACTCTTTTGCGATACCGATTTAATAACTACCGAAATTTATTCGCAAATTTATTTGAATGAAGTTCCGCCCGTATTGTATGAATTGGAAAAACAAATTCAATATGATTTATATTTTCTGTTTGATATCGATGTGAAGTGGGTTGAAGATGGGCTGAGGGATTTAGGAGACAAACGCGAACTCATGTTTGAGAAGTTCAAGTATGAATTAGACAAACGAAATATCGACTACATTTTCGTTTCTGGAAATTATGAACAGCGCTATAAATATGTTGTCGCAAAGCTGAACGACTTGATAAAAAGATTCAGCTAGAAAAAATTCTCACTTCTAAAGGTGACTTCCAAGCGGCTTTGCATTCTATTGTTGTAATCAACCGATCAGCAGTATGGCACAAAGAGCACAAGCTTCCGACAATACAAGAAGTAAGAGACATTCCGCGCACATCGACATGACCCCCATGGTCGATCTCGCTTTTCTATTGCTTACTTTTTTTGTTCTCACCTCAACACTAAGAAATCCATTAGCGATGAAGATCCAAATGCCGGATAAGCCGGATATTACTGTGAAACAACCTGAGGTAACGTCCGAACGTGTGCTTACCTTGGTGTTAGGCGAAAGCGATAAAATTTATTGGTATCATGGTGTCATCAATCCGAAAGTGGAATTAACCAATTTCTCGCCCACAGGGATTCGTAAAGTACTTCTTGAAAAGAATGCAGCCATTAAAAAAATGGTGCTCCTTGTTAAACCTTCTGATAAATCCCGATATAAAAATATGGTCGACATCCTCGATGAAATTGATATCACCAATATTCAGCACTACTATTTAGTAGATGAAACACCAGAAGACCAGCAGTTGATTTCAGAATCGAATTTATAGGAGAAGAAAGAAACGATGGATATTTTTTGAAATATGTTGAAATAAACTGATTTTAGGTTCCGGAACAACTAGTTGGTGTGATTGTAAGATGCATCTATAAGGAATATAAACGACATTCGTTTAGCCAATTGTTAGGCACAACCCATTTACAAAAAATGACCGCAAAGAAAAATCGAATTGAATTAGTCGGCTGGGAGAAATGGACTTTGACAGTTCTGGCACTCCTTCTATTGAGTATATTATCGTTGGACTTTTTTCCAAACTGCATAAAACTGCACTTCGAAACACTATTGTCAATATTGATTAGTCTGTTTACTGGGATAATAGCAGCAATTAGTGTTTTAGCTCTTGAAAGGTATCACAGAACAAGAAATCTTCTTAATCATTATTCACAAATCGAAGGGCGTTACACTAGGGTTGAAATAGGACAAGACAATACGCCTAACGACAAACAAGATCGACTGAGGACAGAAAACAATGGATTGAAAATTCAGTTGACGTACTTAGGAGGTAACAGCTTCGATGTTGACATGGAACTTTGGAAATCAATTAACGCAAAAGCACGAGGGGTTATCGAGTTCAATGAGACTAACAAGGTTGTAGGATCGGGAAACTACAAGTACTATCAAGGTAAAGGCCACGAAAATCACTTTGGGACATTTACTATATACTGGTTCAAAGAAGAAAAAAGCAGACTCTACGTATTATACCAACATGTATACCCTCGAGACACACCAAATGACCCGGACAAAAATAGAGGCTGGCAGATTTGGGAGAAGTAAATGGGCAGCGCCTAACAATACCTATAAAACAT
>JBDTTT010000198.1:0-8118 GCA_039930485.1 Chryseolinea sp. | reverse complement strand
CCGAATGAAAGGATTGATCGTGAAAATCTTTCACCACTCCGACAATTGGCCCTTGCCAGGAATCGCCATTCACACCCATGGGTTTGCCCAGAATTTCTTCCGGAGAGTTAAGCCCCAGTTTTGCTACTAACTTTTCATTTACAATAAACTCACGCACCGTATCGGATGGGGTTAAATTTCTTCCGGCCACAAGATCGATGTTGAACATGGAAAGAAAATTCTCATCTGCTCCTTTGTAGTTTACAGAGAACGTTTCGGATTCGCTTCGGTTATCATAATAGAATGACGTTCCCCATTGATCACTGACAGATGCAGGTGCAGCAAAACAGGCTGAAACATTTTCGACCTGCGGTAGTGCCGCGAATTGTTCTTTCAGCGTGGTTAACTTCAGGTCATTTGATCCGGTTGGAATCATTACAACCGCTTCATGATTAAAACCCATATCCGTATTGCGGAAATATTTCATTTGGTAAACCATTACAATCAAGCCGATCAGCAAAATCTGGGAGATGGTGAACTGCGTAACGATAAGGCTGCGTCTTAAATTAAAACTACCGCTTTGTGGCGTTCCTAGTTTACCTTTAAGTGCCTGTACAGGTTTGAATCCCGAAAGGATTACACCGGGATAAGCGCCAGACAGAAACGTAACCGCGAAAAGGAGCGACAATAAAAATCCAAAAAGTTTTACATCTGAAAATAAATTAAGCGTAATGCGAGCATCGAAAAACGCGTTGATATACGGAATAGCAAAATAGGCTGCTGAAAACGCAAGGGAGGTGGCCAGCAAAACAATCAGTCCTGTTTCCACGGTGAACTGCCAGAACAACTGCCCGCGTACACTTCCCAATACTTTGCGAACACCCACCTCTTTGGCACGTGTTACGGCCTGTGCCGTGGCCAGGTTAATGAAATTAAGACAAGCAGTAAACACTAGAAGAAAGCCAACCAGAGACAATATCAGGATTGTGGTTTTGTCCATTTTACCGCCATACTTTGAATTGAAGTGTATGTCACTAAGCTGTTGCAGTTTGTAGTGATGGACATTTTTACTCTTGGCGCGATACTTCTTCACGTAATCAGGCAGCACACGTTCAACATCGGCAGGATCAACTCCTGGTTGCAAGCGGACAAATGTTTGGATATCGGAAGTAATTCCTCCCCAGGAATCATCTGCGGCATACCGTTCATTGAATTGTTTAATGGTACCGTAAGAAAAATATATCTCTGAACGCAGATCGGTGTTATCCGGAATATCTTTCAATATACCGGTAACGGTAAAGTCAATACTGTTATCAAACCGAAAGGTTTTGCCGAGGCTTATTTCATCTCCGAAATATTTTTTTGCAATTCGTTCGGTGATCAATGCAGTGTTGGGCTCGGTGAGCATCTTATCACGCTTGCCGGCTACCAGCGGAAAATTGAAAATATCAAAAAACTCAGGTTCAGCAAAAGCAATTTCATCCACGAACTTTTCAATAGTATCACCTTTTTTCACAGATATAACGTGATCGGTCCGGGTGCACAAGCGGGCTACCTTTTCACCGAAGATATAATCTTCCCGAAACGCCTTGCCAAATACAGGAGGCACGCTGGCCTCATAATCAATTTGGTCGCGGTGCTCTTCGGTAACAAATCGGTATATACGATCTCCCTGGTTGTGAAAATCATCGAAGCCCAGATGATAGTTTACAAGTGAGAAGATCAACAGGGCACAGGCAATGCCCAAGGCAAGACCCGACACGTTAATGGCAGCGAAGGTTTTTTTTCCGACAATATTGCGCCAGGCTGTTGTTAAATAATTTTTATACATACCGTAGTTGTTTACATTTTTATATCCCCCTGCTGATTTGATAATACCCGGTCTAAAAAGTAGCAACACATCAACAATAAACCGCACATCCGCCTTCCACTTCCCAATTGCTTTCACTCTCACATCATACACCTCCATCAAATCCCCCTCTATATAATCCTGCATCTTTGGATGGCAGTACCATCTGAAGAAGCGAAGTGCAAGGCTGGGAGGGTAGTTTTTCAAATCAGTTTTCGTTAATCCATTGTTACCAGTTGCCGGTTGCCAGTTACCGGGACTCATCTTCCAATATTTCTCTTAATAAATAATCTCCCGTCATCGCCAGTCGGTTGCCGGTTACCAGTTTCCAGTTACCAGCATTTAGTTTACGTTTCTCAATTATATTTCTACCAATCATCTCGCGTCACTTCCCGGCAACCTGTAACTGGCAACCTTCCTCAATCACTTTTCTCTAAAAGAACTATCACGCTTCACCACTCCCCCCCGGCAACTGGCAACCGGTAACCGGAAACCTGAAGCACAGTCTTCGGAATCGCCCCCCACAACTCCTCTCGTGTAGACTTCGCATACTGAATCGCCTTCTTCCCCAAAGCCGTAATTTCAAAATACCTTTTCGGCCTACCCGCTCGTTCTTCCGTTGCTTCTCCTGCAAACGATTTTAGATAGCCTTTGTCCTCCAGCCGTTTAAGTGCGGTATGCAGCGCACCCATGCTCACACTGCGTGAGAGCCGGGCTTCAATTTCTGTTTTAATGGATACGCTGTACGCCATGTTGTTAAGTATGCCGACAGTGAGTATCACCACTTCTTCAAACTCACCCAATTGATAATTTTTCATATTCTGAATATTATACTCTAAATGTAGGTATAATAATGGTGCCAGAGATTAAATCGCAGTTTTGAGATGTTCTTATGCGTTTTGAATAGGAGGGGCTGTTCGGAGGTGAACAGATTTATTCGGAGGCGGGCAGGGTGAAGAGGTTAATAGTTAATAGTTAATAGTTAATAGTTAATGCTGCACCATGAATAGAAAGTGTATTACCATTAACTATTAACTGATAACTAACTCCGAGTAGAAGTGTATTACCTTTAACTATTAACCATTAACTAACAGCCATTAAAGTTCAGACAGAATTGCATGAGAAATATATTAACCTCATTATTCGTATTCATCAGCGTCAGCGTTCTGGCTCAAACGAAAGAGTGCGAATTAAAAAAGAACAGTGACAACATATTGGTGTACACCTGCAAATCAGAAAACGAGCGGCTTAAATCATTGAAAGCCACGTTCACCCTTTCCAATACTACGATCGAAGAGTTGCTAGCCTTTTTAAAACAAGTTGATCGTTACACTGAGTGGCAATACAACATGTGTTCTGCTAAACTTTTGAAACCACTGTCAGAAGAGGCAATGATCGTACGAACGGAAATTGATGCACCCTGGCCCGTGGATAATCGGGAACTAATTGTGGAGTATTCGTTCCATCAAAATCTGGAAGACAAAAAACTGAAGGTGATCACAAAGACTTTAAACTTTGATTATCCTTCCAGCGCGGATGTCGTACGTGTGCCGTTTTCGTATGCGGAGTGGGAGGTAACAAGTATCAACAACACATTGTACATAACTTACACGATGAGAATTGACCCGGGAGGATCCGTGCCGGCATGGCTTATCAACATGGCCATGGCCGATGGACCACACCAGTCGTTTATGAAGTTGAAAAAGTTGCTGGAATGAATATTTTATTCTTACAAAAAGCGATTTACCCACTGAATCATTTGTTTAATTTCAGGTAACCATTTTTTCTATTCAATGCCGTTACATCACCATATCCATCATCTTATATCAACTCCGTTGTAACCACAGTTGCATAATTTATGCACACCATTGCGGGAATCGTTCGCGGTGATTAAAAATTACATTGCCTATGATTATCGCTGCGAATTGTGAAACTTTACATCGTCAATAAACGAATAATGAGAGGCGAATGAAGGATGATCAATCTTTCAAACGATCAATAAAAAATCAGAAGAAAAAAGTTTAGTAGGCAATCCGGTAAAGTGACAGAATTTTTTAAACCTCTTCGACTCCGGAACCATTTTTTAAAGTGAAGATCATGAACTGGACAACAATTTACATTACCGGCAGGCCGGAGTTTCAGATGGAAGTGCGTAAAAAGCTGGAGCACGCCAACCTTGATTTTATGCCGGGCTACATCGACAACTCGACAACAAACGTTACGCATGACCTTTACTGGCTTAATGATCAGACCGACTTGCGTGAAATGAAAGAGGCTGTTGGAAGTAAGCTAATCTGGAAATACCGGTTGAAATTCTATTCCGACCTCGAGACGTTTCTCAATTCGCAGGAACAAACAGCCAAAACCGCTGAACTCACACAAGATGATCTTGACCTCATAGCCCACATGAGGGAAGTGGCATGATCTGCCAATCGTTAGAAAACTTGGGAAGTCTTGAATACGAGTTCGAGATTCTTTAAAGACCGCACAAAAGCCTTGGTTCGAAAGAATTGAGGCTTTTTGCTTTAGGCAGAAGTTACTTAACTCTCTATGATTTGCTGCGGTGCAGTCGAGTAATTATTTCGGAAGGATATAAGTTCTTGTACAGAATGGAAACCGTCAATTTTGTTTTGCCTTAAATGTGTCTTTATGGTTGTAAGAGCCCCAACGGTATTATAAACTTTACACATTATTCTTTGATAAGTATTCTTTCCAATTCTAAGGTAAAACCCTTGGCGAACTAAATCAAACGTTTTCCCTCCTCCTCAGAAGGGACCGATTCTGCGCCCAGCAGAATCAGGGTGGTCAACACACCCCCACACCCGGTCCCATACAGACTCGTTCATTTTGCATTTCATAGTGAGGGTTGCCACGTCAGCATGTGAAGCGAAACGCCTCACGCTTCCTCGCAAACACGTGAGACTATTCCAGTCACTCAACCCTTTTCAACTTCATACAAAATTTTTGTGTGTAGGAAACATACCGAGGAAAAAGTGTGTAACTTTATCTACACCCTATGAACAACAATAGGGAGGAATTAGAAAATTAAGCCTTTTATAATCCGGCATAATTTTGTCTCTTTCAAACGGAGTTTGAATTACCTGTTCGTCTCAAATTTATGCGTGCACGTCTACTGTTACTTTATTGTATTTTTTTAACGGCTCCTGTTCAATTGGTAGCTAATTTAAAACCCATCATTACCGGTCAGAAATCTCTCAGTACCAAGGAGAATAGCCCGATTACGATTCAACTAACAGATCTTTTTGTGCTCGATTTAGATGATCAATATCCCGAGGGATTTACATTAATAATTTCTGCAGGAAACAATTATACTTTTCAGGGAGACATCGTAACACCATCCGCTAATTTTACAGGTAATCTTAAAGTATCGGTAAAGGTTAACGATGGAGAAGACGATAGTAAAAGGTATGATTTAAAAATTACGGTAGTGAATAACGTACAGCCTGTCGTCACCGGGCAAGATGCGATTCAAATCAATGAGGGCGAAAGTTTTGCCGTGCGACTTTCGCATTTGAAAGTAAGTGATAGCGACAATGTCTATCCAACTGATTTTACGCTAAATGTCTTTTCAGGAACGAATTACTCCGTAAATGGCAATACCATAACACCGACACCGGCTTTTGCTGGTGAGCTTACCGTACAGGTATCAATCGATGATGGCATAGACGAGAGTAATACGTTCGATTTGAAAATTGAAGTGATTGAAGTCGCTAACATTATTCCTGAGATTATAGGGCAAAATTCTCTGACCGCCAAAGAGGACGGAGCACTTACCCTGACCTTAGGTGATTTGACAGTGAAGGATCCTGATAATAGTTACCCGGCCGGGTTTACATTAAAAATGAATTCAGGTACCAACTATACCGTATCGGGTTTTACCATTTCGCCAACGCTGAATTTCTTCGGAACGCTTTCAGTTCCCGTTACCGTGAACGATGGAAGTGATGACAGCCCTTTGTTTATGTTGCAGATCAGCATCACTCCTGTCAATGACCTCCCTGTAATTACTGCACAGGTGCCGTTGAGCACGGACAAAAATGTGCCGTTCACATTGCAGCTTTCACATTTAACGGTTGTCGATCCGGATAATAAATACCCGGAAGACTTCACGCTCAGCATCGCGACTGGCACGAATTACACCGTGTCTGGTAATATAATAACGCCAGCGTCTGATTTCACGGGAACGTTGAATGCAAATGTTATGGTACATGATGGAACGGCTAATAGTTTGGTTTTTAAAGTTAAAATAGACGTGCTCGTTCCAGTGAATGCTAAACCGGTTATTACCGGGCAGCAATTGATTGGTACCAATGCGAATCGATCCGTTGCCATAAAGCTTACGGACCTGATCGTAAGTGATCCGGATAATCTTTATCCGGATGATTTTACAATGGTATTATCTGCAGGCGTCAATTATACGATATCGGGGATGGTGATAACGCCAACACCTGATTTTACTGGTACTCTTACCGTGCAAGTTACAGTGAATGATGGCGCCAACACCAGTGCACCCTTTAACCTCAAAATTCTTGTACTTCCTGGAAATGACAGTGCGCCACTGATAACAGGTCAAACCGAGCTTCGCATGAACGAAGATGAATCAATAACCCTGAAGTTCGCGGACCTCACGGTGGAAGATAAAGACAACTCTTATCCTACAGGCTTTACAATGAACGTAGCCATGGGAAATCATTATAAAAACAGTGGTCTTACAATTACTCCCGACCTGGATTTCAATGGATATCTTGTAGTGGGAGTAACGGTAAATGATGGAAAGAATACCAGTCCTGTATTCAATCTAGCAATTTTGATAAATCCTGTTAACGACCCTCCTCAAATCATTGAATTTGAAACTGCCCCATTGTCGTATGACCCGGGGAATGGAGCCGTTGGCATAACTGAAATATTTGATCTTGCAGATGTTGATAACGAAACATTAAATTTTGCAGAGATTGGAATACGACCGGACGGTTACAGTGAAGCAAATGATGTGTTGGTATTCAATAATACAGCGAAGATCAGGGGGTTGTATGATGCTCATACTGGAATCTTGTCGCTTATTGGAATTGCTACCGTGTCGGAATACCGCGATGCGATACGGTCGGTGCAGTATGATCAAACACCCATCGAAGAGGGCAATGACTTACCTGTTGGGCTAGGGCCGAAAATGGTGTATATCAATGTAAATGATGGACAGGATGTGAGCCTCACAAAAGAAAGGGCCATTAATTTTGAAGCACTATTGCTGGATATTCCAACAGGATTTACCCCCAATGGTGATCACGCAAATGACACATGGGAAATTCGCACCTTGACGAGCCCACAACAATTCAGAGCAGTAAAAGTCAAGGTATACAACCAGAGAGGTAAGATGGTGTATGAAACCACCACCCTGGATAACGGCTGGGATGGCGTTCTGGACGGTAATGTTCTTCCAGCAGACTCATACTTCTTCACCATTGAGCTGGAAACTTCGTACGTCAAAAAGAACTTCAAGGGAGTTGTTACCCTTTTGCGATAGACCTGTCGAGTCCTGAAATAGGTTTGCACAACACGTTCTCATTCGCTCGCATTTCATAGGGAGGTGGCCCCGCCCGTGGCGAACTAAATCAAACAACAACCTCCATGCATTTAATTTTTCCCTCCTGCCTCAGGAGGGACCGATTCTGCGCCAGCAGAATCAGGGTGGTCAAAACACGCCCTAATCTCATCCAAAACCCCCTCCAAATCCTCAAACACCTTCACATTCTCAAACCGAATCACTTTTATATTCAAACTGTTCAAATACTGTGTCCGGACTTCATCATATTTTATTCCTTCGTCCGTAAAATGATGTGCGCCATCTAATTCAATTGCAATTCTTTCTGTGGGGCAATAGAAATCAAGTATAAAATTTCCTACGCTATGTTGCCTTCTGAATTTCTTTCCAAGTTTACTTTCTTTTAAATGATTCCATAACACAGCTTCTGCTGAGGTTGAATTGTTGCGCAGGTCTCGTCTGAAGTGTTTTAAGTTTTTGCGGTTGTGGATATCGCTCATAGGATTGGGTTAATGACAACGTGTTGGAAAGATTTTACCACCCTGTCTCGACCTGTGGTCGGGACGGTCCCTCCTGAGGCAGGAGGGAAATGGTTAGTTAAGGTATTGAAATTTATAGATCAGTAATGGTTTAAGTTATTAAAGTATCGCCTAACTGGCGCGGTATATTGCTGGCCCTCGAAGCCACTCCGCTTCACGACTACAAAATAAAAAAAAGTATGCCTCATATC
>JBDTTT010000197.1:0-8129 GCA_039930485.1 Chryseolinea sp. | reverse complement strand
AAAATCTCAGGTACGTTAAAAAATGATTTAGCCCGTAAATATAGAAGATCAGGGGAAACTTACCCAACCGGGGTTGCCGGTTTCCAGTGGCCAGTTACCGGTACCGGAAACCTGAAACCGGTAACTGCCAACTCGTAACTACTTTACTAGAAACCACGGGTTTAAGAGGTCGGTTTTGTTGTAGACAACTTCATCTTCTGTGCCATGTTGAAATACTCGTAAACCAACGGCTTTAACGACAGCATGTGCTGCGGCAGTATCCCATTCCATGGTTGGTGCAAAGCGTGGATAAACATCGGCTTTGCCTTCTGCCAAAAGCATAAACTTTAAGCTACTTCCTTGTGAAACCAAAGTTGGTTCTTTCAACTTGTTGATAAAGTCCTGCGTCTCTTCACTCATGTGTGAGCGTGATGCAACAACGCGAAGTGCAGGTTGGCCAAGATCAATGGCTTTGCGTTTTGCAAGCCCTGCGGTTGCACCATTGCGCTTTACAAATCCACCATTCAATTCATCAGCATAAAAAACATCACCTGTAACAGGCACCGCTACTACACCAAGAATGGGAACACCTTTATGAATAAGTGCAATATTGACCGTGAACTCTCCATTGCGTTTTAAAAATTCTTTTGTGCCGTCAAGCGGATCAATCATCCAGAAATAATCCCAGTCTTTTCGTTCGTCATACGGAATGCTTCTACCCTCTTCGCTCAACAATGGAAGGTTGGATGATTGCAAAATCTTTGCAATGGCTTCATGTCCTTTTTTATCAGCAAGCGTAAGCGGAGAATTATCTCCTTTTGCCTCAGCCTGAAAATCACCAGAGTGATAAACAGTTAGGATTTCTTTTGATGCTTCTTCAGCAGCCTGGATGGCGAGAGTGAGTAAGGGCTTTAAATTCATAGGAAGTTGGTTGCCAGTGGCCGGTTGCCAGTGGCCGGTAACTGGCAACCGGCAACTGGTAACTTACATTCTTTAAACGATCATCCCTGCAGCAACAGTCTCGTTAGTTCCTTCATCAACCAGGATAATACTTCCTGTGATTCTGTTCTTGCGATAGCTGTCAAAGAATAAAGGTTGAGCTGTGCGAATTTTTACGCGGGCAATTTCATTCATGGTTAACTGCTCTGCATTTTCAATGCGATGAAGACTGTTGATGTCCAGCTTGTATTGAATTTCTTTTAGCACGCCTTTCACTTCTTTCGTCATGTGGCGAACAAAGAACTTTGAATTTAAATTAATGGGTCGCTGGCTCATCCAGCAAATCATGACATCAACATCTTGTTCAGATTGCGGATGGTTGTTGGGCTTCGAAATAATGTCGCCCCGACTAATATCGATCTCATCTTCCAGCGTCATTGTCACCGACATAGGTGCAAACGCTTCCTCTAATTTTTCGTCTCCCAACTGAATCGATTTTATCTTCGATGTAAATCCGGAAGGTTGTACTAATACCTCATCCCCTGGTCTGAAAATTCCACCCGCAACTCGCCCGGCATATCCACGGAAGTCATGATATTCATTCGACATCGGACGAACAACATATTGCACTGGAAAGCGGCTGTCGATGTGATTGTAATCACTCTCGATGTGCACGGTCTCGAGCATATGCAGTAAAGTAGCACCCTGATACCATTCCATTTTCTCTGATCGGTTCACCACGTTATCTCCCAACAAGGCACTAATTGGAACAAATTGAATGTCCGATACTTCGAGCTTAGATGAAAATGCTTTATAATCTTCTACGATTTTATCATACACTTTTTCATCGTAGTTCACTAAATCCATTTTGTTCACGCATACAATCACGTGAGGAATTTTGAGCAACGATGCAATAAAGGAGTGTCGGTAGGTCTGCTCGATTAATCCCTTGCGCGCATCAATTAAGATCAGGGCAAGGTTTGCAGTCGATGCACCGGTAACCATGTTACGCGTGTATTGAATATGTCCGGGTGTATCGGCAATAATGAATTTACGCTTTGGCGTAGCAAAGTAACGGTACGCCACGTCAATGGTAATACCTTGCTCGCGCTCTGATTTTAATCCATCGGTTAATAACGAAAGGTCAACATAATCAAAACCTTTTTTTGCACTGGAGGCTTCCACTGCTTCCAGCTGATCTTCAAAAATGGATTTGCTATCGTATAACAAGCGACCGATGAGTGTGCTCTTGCCATCGTCTACGCTGCCTGCTGTTGTAAATCTTAAAAGTTGGTTGTTTAAATTGCTCATGTTCCAGGTTTAAGTTACCGGTTTCCAGTTGCAGGTTACCGGGGTTCAGGATTTAGTTTCTTTAAAGTCGTTCAAATTATCTTCGGCCCATTGGGTGTACTTGTTTATTCTTCTGCTCAATGAATCATATCCATTTTTCAAGTCCTGATATATTGTCTGATCTGTCATTGAACCTGTTTCAAACAAAAAATCAAGGTGTACCATAGTTTCGTCACATTCCGATTGAGCGTATATCAAATATTTTATAAAATCTGCTTTATATCTTCTTCTACCATATCCTTCAACTATTGATGAAGTTATTGATTTGGAAGACCTTCTTATCTGACTACCCTCTTCATACAACTCATGCTTGGGAAGTGTGATAGACAGCTTATGTATTTGAACAGCAAGCTTTTTAGATTCGTTATATATTTCCAAATCTCTAAAGCTCTTCATACAACGGGGGTTAAAATTGGTTGCCGGTTTCCAGTCGCCAGTTACCGGTCTGTAGCTTACTTGATGTGGTTTACTTATTCCTTTTCAAATTTGTCTAATACCCTTCTTCCTATACATGATGCTTCAACGCTTCCGCCCCGGTAACTTGCAACCGGTAACTAAAAATACCCCGCCTTCTTGCGATCTTCCATAGCCGTTTCAGAGCGCTTATCATCCGCCCGCGTACCCCGTTCTGTTTTACGGGAGGATGCGACTTCTTCAATGATTTTTTCTAACGTATCAGCATCCGATTCTACAGCTCCAGTAATTGGCATGTCGCCACAGGTTCTGAATCGCACAATTCTTTTACTTGGCTTTTCGTTGGGCTTCAGGGTTAAGTATGGTGAGGTCGATAAGATGGCTCCATCACGCTCAATCACTTCACGTTCGTGTGAAAAATATAAGGATGGAATCGGAATGTTCTCTGCATAAATGTATTGCCACACATCCATCTCCGTCCAGTTGGATATAGGAAATACACGGAAATGCTCACCTATGCTTTTTTTACCATTGAATAAATTCCACAATTCCGGACGTTGATTCTTTGGATCCCACTGACCAAACTCATCGCGGTGTGAAAAGAAGCGCTCTTTTGCTCGTGCCTTTTCTTCATCGCGTCTGGCACCACCCATTGCTGCATCGTACTTGTATTGTTCGATTGTATCCAGCAGCGTAACGGTTTGAAGGGCATTGCGACTCGCGTTTGCTCCTGTCTCTTCTTTCGCGCGACCTTTATCAATACTTTCCTGAACGGAACCCACAATGAGTTTCACGCCCAATTCCTTCACCAACCAATCGCGGTATTCGATGGTCTCGGGAAAATTGTGGCCGGTATCAATGTGAACCAATGGGAATGGTATGCGTGCCGGTGCAAATGCTTTTTTAGAAAGGTAAGCAAGCACGATAGAATCTTTTCCGCCTGAAAATAACAATGCAGGCTTTTCAAATTGAGCAACAACTTCGCGAATAACGAAGATGGCTTCAGATTCCAATTCTTTTAAATGACTGAGATAATATTGACTCAAAATTTATGGTGGTTTAGAGTGTTCTATTCGTTTTAGGGTGATGATTGCTAGTTGCCGGTTGCCGGTTGCCGGACACCGGTAACTGGAAACCGGAAACCGGAAACCGGTGACTTGTAACCCTCAAAGTTGTAAGTTATGTACGTATTTTTCAAAGTTATTTTTTTATAACCGGCAGTATGGAAGCGAGGAGTATTTCCATCGATTGTTCTACACTGACTTGATGCGTGGGGATGGTAACATTCGGCTGTTCTGGTCTTTCATACGGAGAATCAATGCCTGTAAAATTTTTTACCTCGCCTGCTCTGGCCTTCTTGTACAATCCTTTTACATCACGCTGCTCGCATACTTCCAAGGGTGTATCCACAAATACCTCAATGTATTTTTCAGCACCCACAATTGCTTTCACGTGTTCACGATCAGATTTGAATGGAGAAATGAACGCAGACAAAACAACAACACCAGCATCCATCATCAGCTTCGATACTTCACCAATTCTGCGAATGTTTTCTACTCGCCCTTCGTCCGTAAAGCTTAAGTCTTTGTTAATACCTGCCCGGATGTTATCGCCATCCAGCAAATAGGTTTTATAACCAAGCGCATGAAGCTGCGCTTCCAATTGAACCGCCAGAGTAGACTTACCTGAACCCGAAAGACCCGTAAACCAAATCAAAGCAGCATGCTGATTCAATAGGCTTTCGCGCTCGTGCAAACTTACTTTTGTTTTGATCGGATAAATATGATCTGCCATTAGATGATATTATAGAAATAAGAAATAAAACCAACACAAACTACAATATAAACGATTGTGAACATCCAGCCCACACGGATAAAATCTTTGAATGTGTAACCGCCAGGACCATAGATCATCAAATTAGTTTGATATCCTATTGGTGTCATAAAATCACCAGAAGCGGCAAATGCTATCGCGGCAAAGAAAGGCGTGTACGGTAAATGCAATTGCTGGGCCATCGACATGGCAATTGGAAATACAATGGCAACAGCCGCTGCATTGGTAATGAGAGAGGTTAAAAATATAGTAGCAATGAACAATGCTGAAAGCACCCCCACGGGGCCAACGGTCTGACCTGAGGCAATTAACCAACCCGCCAGCAATGTTGCTGTTCCTGATTTTTCTAACGCCACACCAATGGCCAGGGAGCACACCAGTGTAAGCAATAAACTTAAATCGAGTTCGCGTCTAATCTCGGTAATGTTCAGCACACCCATTAATACGTACGCTAACAAAATACCAATACATACATTAAAAAGTGGCAACACACCGGTGATACCAATGAGTAAAAATGCAAACGATCCGATACCGAACCATTTTAACCACTTGGCTCTGGGCTTCGCGACTTTTTGAGGAACAGAAACCAGAAATAAATCTTTCTCGTGATCGCTGCTGTCAATCTTATCGCTGGCTAACAACAATAGAAAGTCTCCACCTGCCAGAATCATCTCTCCTACCTTGCCCGGAAGTTGTTTTCCATTTCGGTGAATGGCAATAATAGAAGCATCAAATCGCTTACGGAAATCAGAATCTTTTATGCGTTGACCTGTTAACTGAGAGTTCGATGGAATGACCGCTTCTACAAAATGAAATTGACCTTCAGTCTCTAACTTATCCTGACGCGGCACGCGTAATCCATTATCTTCTTTGATAAGGTTGTAAATCGCTTCGGTGTTGCCTGAGAAGAATAATAAATCACCTGCTTCTAATTCTTCATCCGGTGATACGGGCGAAATAATTTTTTCATCACGGATGATTTCAACTAAAAAAACATCTTGCAAATTACGAAGACCAGCATCTTTAACAGATTTTCCAATGAGCCTGGAGTGACTGAATATTTCCGTTTCAATGATGTATTCTTTGAGGTTCTCGCGCAAAGCATCAATTTTGTTTTCGTTTGATGGAAGAAGATGGTAACCGATGTAGTACAGATAAATCCATCCTAACACGGTTACAATAAGTCCGAGATAAAGAAAATCTTCAACCCCAAGTAAAGGCAATTTATATTCGGCAATCAATCCATTTAAAACAAGATTAGTCGAGGTACCAATAACGGTGATCATTCCTCCCAGTATTGTTGCAAACGAAAGGGGAATCAAAAACTTAGATGCCGGATTGCCCGTTTTTCGTGACCAATCTTTTACGTAGGGAATCATGAACGCCACGATGGGTGTGTTATTCAGAAAAGCGGAAACAGAAGATACCGTTACCATCATTCGAAACAAGAACGCTTTTGGTGTAAGCCTGGGGTTAAAAAGTTTGGCGAACATCTCGATACCAAAAATCAAGCGTATTCCAGCCGTCACCAATACCAATAAAAAGATGATGATAATTTGCTGATTTGAAAGACCTTTTATGAGCTCTGCTGGTGTAATGACATTGGCAATCACAAGTGCCACGGTACAAATAAAGAAGGTGAAGGCTGGGTTAAAAAGCTCCTTATAGAGTGCGTAAACCAAGAAAATAACAACCAGAAGCGTGTAAATCTGCTTAAAATCCATAAGTTCTGTAGAGTATAGGGGCGCAAAGGTAATCTGATTGATCAAATGATCAAGTGTTAGGGTAACGGATTAGGGGGCTTAAGCCAACAATTGACTAAAACCCTTTCCCAAACTCCCAAAACTTCTTGATCATTTTCAAAAAGTCCTCCATCTCATGCAGAGGGATCATATTGGGCCCATCACTCAAAGCCTTTGCCGGATTCGGATGTGTTTCGATAAAGAATCCATCAACTCCTACAGCCGCTGCTGCACGAGCAAGATGTGGAGCAAATTCACGTTGTCCACCCGATGATCCACCCAAGCCACCAGGTTGTTGGATGGAATGCGTGACATCAAAAATAACGGGGGTGTATTGTCGCATGATGGGCAATGATTTCATATCCACAACAAGGGTGTGGTATCCAAAACTTACACCCCGTTCGGTAAGGAATACATTGTTGTTTCCTTCAGCACGAACTTTATCAACAGCATACTTCATATCGCCAGGAGCCATGAACTGACCCTTCTTAATTTTCACCGCCTTGCCTGTGCGGGCCGCTGCTTTCAATAAATCAGTCTGGCGACAAAGAAAGGCTGGTATCTGCAATACATCTACCACCGTCGCTACTTCCTCACATTGATAAGACTCATGAACATCCGTTACGATAGGTACATTCAACTCTTTCTTAACGCGTGACAGAATTTCCAATCCGCCTTCTCTCGAAGGTCCGCGATATGAACCTGAGGAAGTACGATTTGCTTTAT
The DNA here is from genome assembly GCA_039930485.1 of Chryseolinea sp. GTDB lineage: Bacteria > Bacteroidota > Bacteroidia > Cytophagales > Cyclobacteriaceae > Chryseolinea. Next base: position 1,146 of record JBDTTT010000197.1, on the reverse strand, counting down.
CAAATGACGACTTGAATACATATTCAATATCCAGTTGCTTACAAAGTTCTTTTACTTTGAGTCCGGTCTCATAACAAATATCAAAACTCTCTGCTGCACACGGACCGGCAAATAATACCATGCGTTTACCACCGAGTGTAATCTTGTCTGCAATCTGAACCGTATCTTTAAAAATTTCCATAGTTATTGTTTCAAAATTTTCTCCATCTCTCCTCTCGCAGCCAATACCAAATCAGCCACTTCACGCAATACACCTTGACCTCCCTTGGTGAACGTTACCAGATCCGCTTTATCTTTAATATAATCAAAGGTGTCAGCAGGGCACACGCTTAAGCCCGCCAGCTTAAAAACACACAGGTCATTTATATCATCGCCAATAAAGGCAACTTCTTTTGGTTTGAACTTATAATGCTTCGCGAGCTTTTCAAACACCGATGCTTTGTCAACAATGCCTTGATGACAAAAGTCTACTTTCAATTCTGCACATCGTTTTGTTGTTGCTCCCGATTCGCGACCGGAAATTGCACCGACAATAATCCCCGCTTTTTTTAAATGACTAATAATGTAGCCATCCTTTACATTGAAGTTCTTGATCTCGCGGCCGGTGTCATCCAGAATAATCTTACCGTCTGACAGCACACCATCGATATCAAAAAATATAGCCTTAATGGATCCGGCTTTCTTAATCTGCTCTTTGGTGTAGGAGGATAGAATTTGTTTCAATGGAAATATCAGTAAAGAATCAAATGGGTTTCAAGCTGAAAATTAACAAAAAGCTTTCTACTTTAAACACTTAAATCCTGGCAGTGCCTGAAAGTTTTTAGACCTGAAATGATGAAATTAGTCTTGAGGTACTTCTGCTTTATGCGGTTAGCTCCAGGAAAATTTGTTGATGGATTTGCTTAACCTACAGTATCTTCACAAGATAAATACGAAGAAGCTATCAATGTTGCCCTCCAAATTCAATGTCCTTCTGTTTGACCTTTCAGGATAGTCAGGCAAACTTCCAATATTTTATTCAGATCGACTTTGCTATAGTTCCAGTTCTACCTTTATATTTGCGTTCCTTTTTAAAGGAGATGTTTTGAGTGTCATCCGGAGAGGTGGGTGAGTGGCTGAAACCAGCAGTTTGCTAAACTGCGGTAC
>JBDTTT010000196.1:0-8182 GCA_039930485.1 Chryseolinea sp. | reverse complement strand
TAACTGCTCCGGTTGAACGTATTTAAAGTTTGACGTTACCAGCAAAGAAGAATCTCTAAGTGATGCATTTGAATTAGAAGCAACAAATGCGTTATAGGATGTCTGCGTCCATGCACCACCGTTGTGAATTCCGTAACGCTCTGCATTTGCTTGTGTGCTACCAATCAACGTTCCGCTCGAAGAAGGGAAGTAGATAAACTGTGCCTGAGTATCTGGGTTTCTAAAGCCGGTCTGGAAAGAAGCACGAATGTTTTGATTTTGATTGAAGGTATAAACAGCGGATACACGTGGTGTAAACTGGCCATCAAAGTTTTCATTTTTATCGTAACGAACAGAACCTGTTATCTTCAGAGCCTCGGCAAATGTTTTTGCAATTTGAGCATAAGCACCGCCTTCGTTGATTTTAATGCGCTTGAAGTTCACGCCATCATCCGGTGCTTCGTTAAAGATGGTTCCGTTAGAGAAGAGATTATATTGTCTGAAATTTCCACCGATTTGAATCTCCGCCCATTTAATCTGGTTGAAGAATTTATAGTTGAATTCAGCATGCAGCAATTTTGAGTTATCATAAAATGACGCACCGCCAGCAGCTCCGACAGGAGTTTTTTGGAAGAAGTTATCCCGTACGGATTGCATCAAACTGTTAAACGCTGGTGTGCCTGGCGCAGGTCGGTCTCTATCTGCGAAAGCTCTTGCCGCTGCTGGATTTCCAGCCGGAACTCCCTGAGCTGTAAAATATCCTTGCATGGCCAAAACATATTCAGGAACCCAACCTGAACCATCTGGTCTGGGTGCTGATTGATTGTACGTCTCGTTAGCATAGGCGCCAAGGGCAGATAAATTGTAGGATTTTCCAGCATCTGTTGCCGAGAGGTATCCACGAACAAAGAAATTATCTCCTCTAAATTCAATCTTATGGAATTGCTGATTGAAATCTCTTAAGACATATTTTTCGGTGCCTTGATAGATTGAACTTCCACCACCATAACGATAGTTGTATAATACCTCTATCTTATCGGTAATCCGGTAATGCAAAGCAACATCACCCTTCATGGTTTTAGCATCACGATTGTCGGAGAAAGCAGCGAGAAGATCTTCTTCTTTAAAACCTGTACGTGTAATGATTCCAATACTGGGCACTCCAGGATTTATTCGCGTTTCATCTCCATAAAGATTCACTCCATCAAAATCAGGATTGCTGCTTAAATCGGTTGTTGACCCGGGGTGGTTTCGTTCAGTCTTGTAATCATTACCAGTCCAATCCGTAGCCGTCATATAAGAGAAGTTCACTTTGAAGGCGAACTTATTGTTGAATGCTTTTGCATAACGAATGCTGTATTGGCCAAGGGGGTGAGTACCTCCGGCATCAGATGTAGTAATACCTTGCTTTACCTGTGCACTTAATCCCTGGTATTCAAAAGGACTCTTGCTTTGCATTATTAAAATACCATTGAATGCATTCGGTCCGTAAAGAGCAGAAGCTGCTCCGGGAATTAATTCCATACTCTCAGCATCCAGTTCACCAAGTCCCATGATGCTTCCTGTTGGAAAGTTTAAGAGAGGTGCTTGAGTATCCATTCCATCAACCCACTGTACGAAACGAGTATTGGCAATGGTAGCAAATCCTCTAGTATTGACAGATGTGAGGTTTAAACTTCCGCTATTCGTTGATACACCTTTTACACTCGCCAGCGCATCGTAGAAATCGGGTGTAGAGGCTTGCTTAATTTGGGCTAAATCAATTTGCTCAATTGTTACCGGTGATTTAAGAATGCTTTCTTCCATACGCGAAGCAGAAACAACTACTTCCTGACCCAATATGGTTTGCTCACTTAATTTCAAATCCAAACCAGAAGTGTTAGCATCGGTTATCTCCACATCTTTGGTGGCATACCCTACAAATGAAAACGTAAGGGTAAGGGGAGGAGCATCGTTTACCTTTAACGAAAAGTTACCATCGGTGCCGGAAATCGTACCGATAACGCGGCCTTTCACAATGATGTTCACACCGGCAATAGGTTCTCCGCTGGCCTCATCCGTCACTTTTCCGGAAATGTTGGTCTGTGCAAAGCCTACTGAAGCTGTCAGCACAAGGAGTAGTACTGCGGCCAATGAATTTTTGTAAAAATTCTTCATATAGTCTAAGTAGTTGGTTTGTTGAAAATTAAAAAAGCAAGAGAGCCAGATAGTATGCATACCGAGCTTCTTGCCTGAAAAGTACAAAATTTTATGAAACAACAAACGTTTGAAGTGCCCTTTAACTACCTGATTTAAGTCATTTCTTACTTATTTTCAGACTGAACATGCTTTACCATTCGCTCGCAAAGGGCGTTTATTTCGTTGGCCATGAACTCATCACCAGTTGCGCTTAACACACTTTGGGCCATTCCGCCAATGCAATCAATATGGAATCGTTTCATTTCTTCAACGGGCATGTCTTTGGTCCACAGGTCGATACGAAGCGTGTTTTTCTGAGCTTGGTCCCACAGGGCGATGCTGATGGCTTTGGTTTCAGAAAGCCCTGGATCTGGCTTTTCGGTGGCATCCCACATTATTTTATCAGGAACGTTTTGCTGATCGAGTTCGATAGAGAATTGGATATTCGACTTTTTCATTGCTATGGATATTGATTCAAAAGTTTAACAGGGCACAAATATAGTATAGAGTATTGAGTACAGTATATGGAGTTTAGGGTCTTGAGTCTAAAGTCTACTGTCTAAAATCGAAAGCTGCACTTAAAACATAATTTTTACTTTCGACATTGAACCGAATAGCTTTACATAAACAAAACAACAGATGCGGATATTTCTAATGTTCGGTACTCTCTTAGGGTGGTTTGCATTGGTGGGACAGTTTTATCTGATTATTCTCAACCGCGTCACCTCCATTGTTGATGTCATCATACGATACTTTACGTTCTATACTATTTTGACGAATTTATTGGTAGCTCTATATTTTACTTTTCTATTGTTAAGTCCATCATCGAAGTGGGGAAAGTTTTTTTCTCGTACAACAGTTGCTACTGCTCTTGCAGTTTACATTGCCGTGGTGGGGTTAACGTATAATATTGTGTTGCGTCCGCTTTGGAATCCGCAGGGGTTGCAAAAGGTCGTTGACGAATTGTTGCATTCGGTTATACCGTTTTTATATATCGTGTATTGGTTTTTGGTTGCACGCAAAAATCAGCTGCAGTGGAAGGGCATATTGCCGTGGCTTATTTTTCCACTGCTTTATCTTGTTGTGATATTGGTGCTGGGTTCGTTCTCCGGATATTATCCCTATCCCTTTGTGGATGTTGTTAATCTGGGCTATCCAAAAGTATTTATCAACTGCGGCTTTGTGACATTAGCCTTTCTTTTCTTTTGCTTCTTGTTTGTAGGTATTTCAAAAATCAAAACATAATTCGTAATGAACAGAAGAGATTTTATTAAAACATCGGGTCTTGCAACGGCTGCCGTAGGTCTTACAAGTGCTGAAGCTTTTGCAGAAATGCAAAAATCAAAAAACAAATTACCTCAGTGGAGAGGTTTTAATGTATTGGATTTCTTTTCGCCCAATCCGAATCCATCGCGAAATCCAACAACAGAGACGTATTTTAAATGGATGCAGGATTGGGGTTTTAATTTCGTTCGCGTTCCCATTGCGTATCCGCATTATCTATCCATCGATCGGACACGCAACATCACTCCGGAAGAAGTATATCATATTAGTGAAGAAGCAGTAGAGCGAATTGATGAGCTTGTTGCCCTTGCACATCAGTATAAAATGCATGTTAGTCTGAATTTGCATCGTGCACCTGGCTATTGCATCAATGCTGGCTTTTATGAGCCCTATAATTTATGGAAAGATCAGGAGGCACTCGATGCGTTTTGTTTTCATTGGAACATGTGGGCGAAGCGCTATAAAAATGTATCGAGCAAAAAAATCAGTTTTGATTTGGTGAATGAGCCGAGCATGCGCGAAGATATGAACGATCAGCTTTCCAAATCATCAACTGTTCCGGGTGATCTGTATCGTAAAGTTGCCAAGGCTGCTGCTGAAGCTATTCGCAAGGAAAACCCCGATCATCTTGTTATTGCGGATGGAAACAATGTAGGCAATTCTGTTATACCGGAAATTATTGATTTGAATATTGCGCAAAGTTGTCGTGGTTATTTTCCACATGCTATCTCCCACTACAAAGCGCCATGGGCAAATAAAGATCCGGAGAATTTACCTATGCCGGTCTGGCCCGGAAAGATTGGTGATCGGGAGTATAACCGAACGATGTTGGAAAATTATTATAAACCATGGATCGAACTTTCTCAACAAGGAGTGGGTGTTCACTGTGGTGAATGTGGTTGTTGGAATAAAACTCCGCACGATGTTTTTCTCGCCTGGTTCAATGATGTGCTGGATGTATTGAGTCAACACAAAATCGGTTTCGGTGTTTGGAATTTCGTTGGCGACTTTGGAGTTCTGGATTCCGGCCGTGGTGATGTTGCATATGAAGATTGGTATGGACATAAACTAGATCGAAAGTTTTTGAATGTATTGATGAAGTATTAAATGAATTGCACTTCAATGCGAACGATTTTTTCCCGCAGATCTCGCGGATTAAAAGGCACGCAGATTTCACTGATTGAAATGGATGACGGTAATGCGTGATTGACTTTTATTTTATTGTGACGAGCGCATAGATAAAATATAACCTGATCTGCGTAATCTGCGGGGATTCGATTTGCGAGATCAGCGGGAAAATGCATTTGAATTTTTTGTTTAACGGATTAATAAATTTTATGAAGAGATTATTTCAAACCATACTACTGATATCGGTACTATCAACCTCAGTTTCTGCTCAACATGCAGAACAGACATCAAACACAGATTCACTTTTGTATTTTAAAACCTTTGATGGTGTGCGTATTCACTATGATGTAAGAGGTGATGGTGATGCTGTAATACTCGTGCACGGTTTTATTGTGGATGGAGAATCCTGGAAAAAATCTTCTTTGTATCAGGATCTGATCGCAAAAGGTTTTAAGGTAATTACACTAGACATGCGAGGCAATGGAAAATCAGATAAACCCCATAATGAAGAATCCTACCAATATGATGCTGAAGCAAAAGATATCATGGCACTTGCTACACTTCTGAAATTAAAAAAGTATAAGTCGGTTGGCTATTCGCGCGGAGCCATCATCACTTCTCGTCTGCTGATTTTGGATAAGCGATTAACACATGCTGTTCTCGGGGGGATGGGAGATAACTTCACCAATCCGGAATGGCCTCGGAGAATCATGTTTTATAAAGCTTTAATGGACGAACCTGTTCCTGAACTAGAAGGTATGGTAAAATATGTCAAGTCATCTTCCTGGCTTGATCAACGTGCACTTGCGATGTTGCAGAAAGAACAACCATCCACAAGCAGGCAAGAGTTAGCAAAAGTGAAGAAACCGGTGTTGGTAATTTGTGGCGATCGCGATGAAGATAATGGATCAGCAGAGGCGTTATCGAAGTTAATTCCGAAGGCTTCTTACAAACAGGTTCCGGGTGATCATAATAATGCTTCGAAGACTCCGGAATTTTCAGCCACTGTGATTTCGTTTTTCACATTGAAATAAGTTAGATGTTGATCTACTTTCTCATGCCTGAATTTTATCCGTTATACTATAACTCTTCATCAAGCGTGTACTGTTTGAAAAATATACCCTCTTTTCGACCAGCTACCTAAGCTTCATTATGAACTTTGCTCCAGAGGAGCAGCCTGTTTATAGATATGGAATGCCGTTGGGGTCTGGCTCCAGAGGAGCCACCTATTGCTTTGGAGGTCTCTCAAATTGTAGTCAAAGCAATCCTCTCATATAATCAAACAGTGTATAGGGAAATCAGGTGGCTCCTCTGGAGCCAAACCAAATTGATTTATTGTGTTTCTATAAAGAGGCTGCTCCTCTGGAGCAAAAATGCATGATAATAATATTAAGACATTCGGTCAGTGAAGACTACTTTAAACGAATGGGTGCGCCAACATATGCAATATGCATTATCAACCAGTGAGCATGATAGATTTAGTCTGGATTATAATTGATTTACCAAAAATCAAGTTTACTTTTTAACAAAACATGGAAACAGTTGTTAGGTTGGCTGGATAGATTCTAAGTTTTAACTTGCCCGCTACAATTCATGACTTCAAAAAATTTGATCCCTAAGTTAATGCACGATACCATTTTATTAGAAGGTGCCAAATCCGTTGTATTTGATAGTGTTGAAAAATACCTGGCACAAAACGGACTTACTGTTGTGGCAAAAGACATGAATCGTCCCTGGGGAGGATTCTTTGTTTTGGATGAAGCACTGGCGAAGAAATTTGCACAATTATATTTTCCAGGAATTGATATTGCTTCTCTGGCCATTAGTGGGAAGTTGAGCCCCAAGATTCTAATGGTGGAGTCACATCAACGTTTGTCGTGGCAATATCACCACAGACGAGCTGAGATATGGAAGTTGGTGGCTGGCAAGGCTGGCGTCATCACCAGCGAGACGGATAAGGAAGGCCCGCTTCAGGAGCTTCACGAAGGTGAAATTATTCGATTAAAGCAAGGTCAACGCCATCGTTTGGTTGGTCTTGAAGGTTGGGGAATGGTTGCTGAAATATGGCAACATACCGATGTACAACATCCATCCGATGAAGACGATATTGTAAGGGTGCAGGATGATTTTGGGAGGTAATTAGAGATGGAGAGTATAAAAGTAGTAAGGGAAACCTTTCAACAACGTTTTGGGAAATTACCCATCATCGTCATCGCACCAGGCCGCATTAATCTTATTGGAGAACATACGGATTACAACGAAGGTTTTGTAATGCCATCGGCCATCAATAATTATTTTGTATTTGCGTTGGCGCCCAATCAGACAAAAAATTTTTCAGCTTATTCTACTGATTTAAATGAAGCCATCACTTTCGACATTCAGGATATAAAAGCAGGCCACCACTGGCCAAATTATTTCATGGGTGTGATACAAGGCATTACGCAACACGGTCACGAAGTACCAGGGTTTGATTGTGTTTTTGGTGGAAATATTCCGGTAGGTGCGGGACTATCTTCTTCAGCTGCTCTTTGTTCCGGTTTGGGTTTCGCGTTGAATGAAGCATTCCAATTTTCATTTAGCCGGTTAGACCTGGCGAAGATTGCTCAATCAGCAGAGCATAATTTTGCCGGAGTGAAGTGTGGCATCATGGATATGTATGCCAGTCTTTTTTCGAAAGAAGGTTCTGTGATTCTGCTGGATTGCCGAACCCTAACCCACGAATACCTTCCCTTTCAACAAGATGACGTGGAAGTTTTGCTGATGGATACAAAGGTGAAACATACCCTTGCATCATCTGCTTACAATAAAAGGAGAGGGGCTTGCGAAGAAGGCGTTTCTATTATTCAAAAAGATTTTCCAAATGTATCAGCTTTACGCGATGTAAGCATTGCTTTATTGAAGTCATACGAGGACAGGATGACGAAGGAGGTTTTTGAGAAGTCATTGTTTATTACGGAAGAAATTCAACGAACCAAAGACGCAGCAACTTTACTTCAGAATAGAAATCTCATTGATTTTGGCAAGCTGATGAACCAAACGCATTGGGGTTTAAGTGAACTGTATGAGGTAAGCTGTAAAGAGTCTGACTTTTTAGTGAAGTGTGCTGAAGAAGAAAAGAGTCTGATATTGGGTAGTCGCCAGATGGGCGGAGGTTTTGGGGGATGCACGATTAACCTCGTGAAAAAGGGATCATCAAACCTCTATACTTCCAGGATCAAGGAAAAATATTTTGCTACTTTCAAAAAAGAACCTGATTTTTATTTAGTGAACTTATCAGAAGGAGTTCATACATTCGAACAACCATGACCAAAGCGCCCTCTACAATTATTTCAATAATCCGTCCTTTACTACCTAATCTTTAAACCAGATGCAAAATTTAGATTACATCGTCTTTCTCATTTATTTCACAATCGTTGCCAGCTACGGATACTGGATATATAATCGAAAGAAAAAGGCACAAATGGACTCCAAAGATTTCTTCCTGGCAGAAGGATCGCTTACGTGGTGGGCCATTGGTGCTTCGCTTATCGCTTCCAATATTTCAGCCGAACAGATGATCGGTATGTCGGGTTCTGGTTTTAAAATGGGTCTTGCCATTTCTACGTACGAATGG
>JBDTTT010000195.1:0-8352 GCA_039930485.1 Chryseolinea sp. | reverse complement strand
GGCGGAAATTCCAGTTGAATTTGGTATTGGATATGAAGGAAAAATCAGTAAGCACTTTTCAATAAACCTTCAAGCCGGGCTCATGACCAATCCAAACAGCACAATAATTATTGACGTCTTGGAAGTATTGGGTACTGATCAGCAAATTACATTAATGATTAATGATGCTTTTAAATTTGGAACTGTTGGCAAGCTGGGCCTTCATTATAATTTTAATCGCAATTATGTAGGTGCGTTCTGTCAGGTAATTGCACTACATGGAGGAGATACTCCTACCGATTTGATAGAATCTTATTTTGGTGAAGATATCAGTATGTATCCAGTGAAACGAAATAGAACATCAACCAATGAAGTTTACCTTACGCTAAAATCAACATTGTATCAGGCAGGGGTTTTGTATGGGAGAAGATTTCCATTAAAAGATAAGCGTTTCGAAATTGATACCGAGTTTGGTGTTAGTGCAAATATTGGATCAAAGAGCACCTTAACTTCTGAGAATCGATCACTTGAAGCTTTAAGTGTAGAAGTGGATGATGAGTTAAAATATTATTATTCTCATTACGCATTTGTGCCTTCTCTTACAGTTGCGCTTGCTTATAAGTTTTCAATTAAGAAGTAATTTATACGTCAAATTAAATTCTTGATACTCTTTTTTTAGCCTCATAAATAAATGGACAATAAAAAGCGAACCCACTACTTTGATAAAAATAGCTCCAATAGAAATAAAAAGGGAGCAAAGAAATTTGCTCCTTTTTATGATCTCATTTTTATCTATCGATTTCTAAAAACCAACTTCTCCTAAGATTTCCGCATTTTCTATAATGTAAATCATCTTATCTGGATCGGTGCTGTTGAGTTTTAAGACACCTTTAATTTCAATTGGCTTCTCTGAATAATTAACATTGCTTGAAGAAAATATTTCGACAACTGTTTCTGGCCCGCCAACTCCGCAAAAGAAACACGCATTCAATGGCATAGAGGAAAACATAAAATGATTTCCCTTCATACCGCTTTCAAATGGCACCATGTAACCAGGAAGAATAATAGATTTTCCATTCAGTGATTTGACCTCTGGTGTAAATACAGGTTTATCAAAACTTCCTAATTCATCTTTCGCCTTTTCAAACGTGATGTTATAAAGCTTGGGCCACACTAATGATGGAAACCCTTTGTACGTACTCTTCTGGGCAACGCTTGTTGATGGAATAAAAACAAAAAGTAAGCAAGCAATGATCAATGCATCCTTTACCGACTTTTTGTTTCTTGATTTTGTATTTATCTTGTTCACAATTCCTATGTAGCTCAACTCCACTCTTATTTTAGATCCTTCAATAAAACTTCAACTGCCTTCTCCAATTGTTCATCACGGTTCTGTATAACCACATCCAAACTTTGAGCCACTTTATAATCGGGTTCAAGTTGTTGATTTTCAAGATAATTTCCATTCATATCTTTTACACCAACCTGGGGAATGCCGAAGTAGATCGTGTTGTCTTGCATCAATTCCCACCACACTGCCGTAGCAGTACCAGGAACCGGCATACCTACCAGCTTGCCGACATTCAACGCTTTGTAAGTAAACGGAAAGAAGTGCGCATCTGAATAATTGCTTTCACTCATCAATACAACAGAAGGTTTATACCATTTCTTTTCAGGCTCAGTTCCAATCTTTTGTCCACGTGGCTCTAAGTCAACATATTTTTTACCATTGAGTAATGTAGCAAGGTCGTCATGTAGCCAACCGCCTCCGTTGAAGCGCGTATCAACAATGAGCGCTTTCTTATCGACCATTCTTCCCAGTATCTCGCTGTATGATTCACGAAAACTTTCATCGTCCATTCCACGAACGTGCGTATAACCAATCTTTCCGCCTGATAATTTGTCTGTCAGGTCGCGCATCTTTTTTACCCAGCGCTCATACAGCAATTCATTTTCTGCGCCAATACTGACGGGCTTAATGACCACATCAAATGTTTTCTTCGCCACAGCATCTTCAATGGATAATAATGTAGGCTGCCCGGCTTTGCGATTGAGAAGTTGATAGTAGTTTACAGAGGGTGTTAATTCAATACCATCGATTTTTTTGATGATCATTCCAGCCGTAATTTTTTCTTTCACATCTTCTAAGGGACCCTTGTCAATTACTTCATTGATTTTTAAGCCAGTTCCAGTATAAGTATCGTCAAAGAATGCACCAAGTCTTGCAGTCTTATCGCCATTAGGATCATTATAAATATATCCTGAGCCGGTGTGTGATGCATTTAGTTCACCTAACATTTCACTCAACATTTCAGTGTAATCAAAATTGTTGTTGATGTGTGGAAGGAATCGCGAATACTCTTGCTTGTAGAAATTCCAATCTACTCCATGTAGTTTTTCATTGTAGAATTTCTTTTGCACCTGGCGCCACACGTGCTCGAACATGTAGTCCCTTTCTTTTTTGAAATCGAGATTTATTTCTGCACGATATCCAATCGACTTCTGCTCATTATTTTCAATATTGATACGAATGATGTTATCTCCAGAAACAGCAAAAATAAATTTACCTTCTTTATCCATTTGCAAACCACCGGCATAACCTTCCAGCTTCACAAGAAGTTTGGTTTCATGATCACGGAATTTCTGAACCCATAAATCATATCCTTTTTCAAATTTTGCGAGATAGAAAAGTTGTTCACCATCGAGTGACAGAATTGCGTCTGAAAGATCAGAAGAATTAATGGTGAGTCTTGCTTTGCGATCTTCGATGTGATCGAGATCAATTTCGACTGGTTTTATTTTGTCTTTATCTTCTTTCTTGTCTTTTTCGGCAGCATCCGCCTTCTTTCCTTTTTTTGCATCATCCGTCTTCTCATCTTTCTTTTTCTCTTCCTCTTTCTCTGCCTCTTTCAACAAATCAAATTCTTCTTTGCTGAGCTTGAAGTTATTCCAGGCATCACGGGTAAAGTACATGGCATATACATCGGCTTGAGATCCCCAGCTAGCATGACTGCGCATTCCATTCCGATCTGAGAACCAAATCATCGATTTTCCTTTTTGCATCCAACGTGGTGCCCCGTCATTGTAACCACTGTTGGTTAAGTTCACCAATGTTTGCTTGCCTTGGGCATCAACCAATCCTACTTCGGATGACCAACGACCTGTGCTGTTGAAATTTACCAGGAACCATTTTCCATCGGGTGACCAATCATACCATTGATCGCCATCACTATACGAATAATTATATTTTCCATCTAATATGGTGCGGCTCTGTTTGGTTGCAAGATTGAGTACCTTCAATGTAACACGCTCTTCTAAATATGCCACTTCTTTTCCGTCAGGAGAAAACTTGGGTTGATACGTTTCTTTGTCGGATACCAGTATTGGTTCTTCTTTTAACACTGTTGATAGTGCGAAAAGTTTTTCTTCAGGTCGTACTAGTTTTGTTTGATAAAGTTTCCAGCTGTTGCCTCGCTCGGAGGCATAGATCAACGATTTCCCATCAGGACTAAAACTTACTGAACGCTCTTGTTCCGGAGTATGTGTAATTCGCTTGGTTGTTCCGTGTTCAGTAGAGGTAACAAAAATTTCTCCGCGCACAATGACGGCTACTTCTTTACCTGCCGGTGAAATACTAAACTCCGTTGCGCCACGCATAGCTTGAAGCATGTCAGGGTTTTTTTCTTTGTCTTCGGTAATGATGTTAACATTTACCTTTTGTGAATTTGCTTCACCTGATTTTCGTGTATACAATTCACCATTGAAGCTATAGCAAAGTGTTCCATCATCGGCAATGGATAAAAAACGAACCGGATGTTTTTGATGATTGGTTACTGCGGTTACACTTTGCGGATTGTCAAGACTCATTTTGGCAACATTAAAATCACCAAACTGCTCCGTTAAAAAGTAAATTTCTTTTTCGCCTGGTGCAAAGACTGCATTTCGGTCTTCACCTTTAAAAGCACTGAGTTGAGTGTGTTTCTTTTGAGCAACATCATACAACCAGACATCACGTGTTACGCTGGATTGATGATGCTTGCGCAAATCATCTTCATAACCTTTCCAATCCGTAAAGATTATTTTATTCCCGTCTTTACTGATCTGTGCATCGTTGGCCGTTGTGGGTTTAATCATTTTTGTTCGACCACCATCTACCGAAACAGAATAGAGTTCATTCAATCCCCATACTGGAAACTGGATGTTGCTCGCCAGATCTTCCATGTGTGTATTGAAGAGTACATTCTTCCCATCTGTAGTAAAGTCAGTTGGGATTTCCCCGGCAGAGTAATAGGTTAATCGTTTTGGATCGCCACCGTTAACAGAAATAATATAAACATCAAAGTTGCCATGGCGGTTAGACGCAAAAGCAATTTGTTTTCCGTCTGGTGACCAAACAGGACAAAAGTCATATGCATCATGAGCCGTTAGAGGACTTGCAATACCTCCTGCGCTGGGAGTAATGTATAAGTCACCACGATAACTGAAGACGATTTGTTTCCCATCGGGGGAGATGGCAGGATAGCGAAGCCATAAAGCTTGCGAAAATCCTGAGAAGGAAGCGAATACAATCGCGACAAGGGTGAGTATTTTTGTAAGCATAGTAAAAGGTTTGATTTGAAAGTTAGTAGGTTTTATTAGAGTTGAAAATAGAATTAATGTATACGGCAATCTGCACTCAATAGATGTAAACAAATTCAATATAAGACAATGATTTAAATTTAGATTTAGCAAGGAGCATATCAATGTTAATTTGGATTCAACAGTTCAAGACTAAACGTTGATCCTTTACCATATTCCGATTTCATACTAATAATGCCGTGAATTTTTTCAGCAGCTTCCCTGGCGATGTATAGTCCTAATCCGGAACCAACTGATTTTTCGTGCCCCCGAAAGAACATATCGAAAATTTTACCCTGTACTTCTTTTCGGATACCTTCTCCATTGTCTTCTACATCAATTATTACTGAATTTAATTTTTTGCGAGACGAGATTTTAATGTAGGGACGATGACCAGGCGTGTGCTTTTGATATTTCATCGCATTGGTCAATAGATTATTCAAAATCATTTTCACCCGTGTCTTGTCATTTTTGATTTCAAATTCCTCCAATCCGCTGAAATCAACATTTAAATCAGCATAACTATCCATGTATTTTAAATTCTCTAAAATTTCGATACACAGATCTTTCAACTGAATTTGTTCAACAGTCAATGCTAATCTTTTATTCTGTGAATAATCAAGCACTTCCTTAATGAAGGTATTTAGCTTCACAACGCTGAATTCTATTTTTGAAAAATATATTTTAAGATCTTCAGAGTTGTTGCTCAACTTGCTGATGTTCACCAATCCCAGAATTGATTTAAGCGGTGCACTTAAATCGTGCGAAACGCTATAAACAAAACGATCCAGTTCCTGGTTAGCATCTTTCAATTCTTCATTCTGCCGGTGCAGTTGGTCTTCGGCAATTCTTAAATCGCTGATTACTCTTCCGGTAATCGTTGCAAATAAATAAAGAAGGATGGATCCAAGAAAGGTAGAAATGACTGAGTTGTCAATGAGAAAGTATTCATTTATCCATGCTTTTTGAATGAGTACTGGAATCAAGTAGGAAATGAAGAATAAGTAAGCATTTCCTAAAAGAGCTACACCAAATCCAAAACGAATGGCGAAATACAAAGAGAACAGTCCGTATAAAAACCAGAAATCTCTAAAGGGAAGTACAAATGTCAGAATCAAAAGAACAATGAAAATGGCGATGATTTCAACGACATCCTTTTTTTGCAAAGCATGTCGTTGCTCTTTCTCGTAGTCACTCCTGATAAACAGACTTACAGAGTGGAAGTAAGGTGTTAGAAAATAAAGTGCAGGCAATGCAAAACTGAAGTTGACAATCAACTCGCTTAACAAATCCCGATTGAAGCGTTGCCAAAACAATTCTGGCAAATAAGCATGATCAGCGAGGTAAGCAAATTGCCATAAGGCTACCTCTATAATGATGGGCGCGATAAGGCCGAGGCTTAAAAAAAGAATGGTTTGCTTAATATCGGGTAGCCAGGATTTGCCTCTCATTAATTTTGAAAACAAAAACCACGAAATAAAAACAGCAAACGTTTCAATGCCACCAAACACAGGCCACAACCACAAAATTTGCACATCATAAAACCAACTGTTGAGTGTTCCAATAATAAACATAGAGGGAAGTACTCTGGTTGGACCCCACCAATGAATCAGTACAAAAGCAATTGCAGTAGGTAGATAGAAAGCTGAATAAATTTCAGAATATTTAAACAAAAGTGATAATTGATCACCCGTCTCAATGATTAGAAAAGGTGCAATCCAGGTCCACCACGGGAGAGATTTTGAGTTAATATCGCTGAATTTTTCTTCCATGCAACGTTTATAAAAATAACTCCTTTTTTCGAATCTTCTGGAGAAATAAAAAGGCATCTGTCATTAAACAGATGCCTTAAAATTTTGTGCAATTTAAGATTAGATTGTCACAGCATCTTCTTTCTTGGCATATTCTTCCATTGGTAAACAACTGCACATTAAGTTTCGGTCACCATAAGCATTGTCTACACGACTAACGCTTGGCCAGAACTTTGCATCCTTTACAAAAGGAAGTGGATACGCTGCTTTTTGTCTGCTGTATGGACGAGTCCACTCATCTGCCGTGATTACTGCTGCAGTGTGCGGAGCATGTTTCAATACATTGTTTTCTTTATCGGCTTTGCCTTCTTCTACTTCACGGATTTCGTTTCTGATTTCAACCAATGCATCAACAAACCGATCGAGTTCTTCTTTTGGTTCGCTTTCGGTTGGTTCGATCATTAATGTTCCCGCAACAGGGAATGAAACCGTTGGTGCATGGAATCCATAATCCATCAAACGTTTCGCAATGTCCTCTACTTCAACGCCAGACTTCTTATAGTCGCGACAATCCACAATCATTTCGTGTGCACAACGGCCTTTCGTTCCGGTGTATAAAATTTTATAATGACCTTCAAGTTTATTCTTAATGTAGTTCGCATTGAGAATAGCATATTTTGTTGCATTGGTTAATCCGTCACCACCCATCATGGCAATGTATGCATATGAGATCGTTAAGATGCTCGCGCTTCCCCAAGGTGCTGCCGAGACAGCGTGAATGGCTTTGTCACCACCAGTCTTTACAACGGCATGTCCGGGTAAATAGGCTTTCAGTTTATCGTTACAACAGATCGGCCCCATGCCAGGTCCGCCACCACCGTGCGGAATACAAAATGTTTTGTGCAGGTTCAAGTGACAAACATCAGCACCGATGTTGGCGGGTGATGTTAAACCTACTTGTGCATTCATGTTGGCGCCATCCATGTAAACAAGTCCGCCATTTTTGTGAATAGTCTCACATATTTCCATAATGGATTCTTCAAACACACCATGTGTGGATGGATACGTTACCATCAAACACGAAAGTTTGTCTTTGTATTGTTCTGCTTTTGCTTTTAAATCAGCAACATCAATTTTTCCTTCTTCGTCTGATTTTACAACCACTACTTCCATGCCTGCCATTACAGCACTCGCGGGATTTGTTCCATGAGCAGATGCAGGAATCAAAGATATGTTTCGATGTGCATCACCACGATCCTGATGATACGCACGGATTACCATCAAGCCCGCATACTCACCTTGTGCACCACTGTTCGGTTGAAGTGATACCGCTGTGAATCCGGTAATTTCTTTCAGCCAATTTTCGAGATCTTTAATTAATTCCTGATATCCTAATGTTTGATCAGCAGGAGCGAAAGGATGGATGTTACCAAGTTCGGGCCAGGTAACAGGAATCATTTCGGCAGTAGCATTTAATTTCATGGTACACGATCCTAACGAGATCATGGAATGCACCATCGACAAATCTTTATTTTCTAGACGCTTAATGTAACGCAGCATTTCATGTTCTGAATGATGCATGTTAAATACCGGATGCGTCATGTATGCTGATTTTCGGATAAGGGATTCGGGCCATTTCAGTTTTCCTGTAATGCCTAAATCAGTCGCAACACCTGATCCGTTCTCTCCATTAATGTTGTGATGTTTATTTTCCACGAAAATTGAGAGAATACTTATTAAAGTCGATTTATCGGATGTTTCGTCCAGAGAAATACCGATATGATTATCATTAAAGTATCTAAAATTAATTCCGGCACTCTCTGCTTTTTGACGGATGACTTCTTTGTTGGAAACTTCAAACTTCAGAGTATCAAAATAATTCTCATTCACTTGTGTTAAACCAAGAGATGTAAGTCCCTTATTAAGAATGTGAGCAAGTCCATGAATTCTTCCGGCAATTTTTTTCAATCCTTCTGGTCCGTGATAAACGGAATACATACCGGCC
>JBDTTT010000194.1:0-8387 GCA_039930485.1 Chryseolinea sp. | reverse complement strand
GAAGGATGCTGCAAATGATCCCATGAAAAGAGTTGAGCTTATTGAGGAAATAATGAATACTGTTTCACTTATACCGGATCATATAAAGCGGACGGTTTATTTGCAAGAGTGTAGTAAGAAACTTGATATGCCACTTTCTACATTGGTTATTGAAGTCAATAAAAGATTAATAAAATTCAGAGAAGAGAAGAAGCACACAGAATCAGAAAAAACATTTAAAGAACAAAGTACACCGCCACAATCAGTTGGTCGATTGCATGAGCTATCCAAGTCGATATTACTGACTCCAGAATTAATGTTAAAACCTTTTGAAAGGGAATATATTAAGGTATTGATAAATAGGGGTCACATGGAGATGGAGGTAGAAGAGGATTCTGAAGTAAAAAATGAATTTGCTCGTCAGTTCGATTATCTTTTTCAAGAAACTCAAGAAGTAGACTTTATCGATCGGATAAATTTAGAAATACAAGACTTCTATAGATCAGAGATCGCTAAAGGTAACATTGTTGGCCCAGATGTTTTTATAAGATTAATGTCTGATAATTTAAGCAAGTCAGTAGCGGACTTGGTTGTTCAAAAGTATTTTGTTTCGCCTGGTTGGAAAGATAACTTCATTATAATTGGTGATGAGTATGATTCTGGTTCTTTAAGAAGGGTGACGCTAAGGTGGAAGTTGGGTTTTATACAAAAGATGATAGTTGATAACCTTGCTAAGTTGAAACTTGCAACCATACAAGAGGATATTGACGGATTACTAGAAATTCAATCCAGAGTTGACGAATATAAGAATCTTTATGCAGGAGCTTTGGGGATTGTGGTTTTACCCTTTTCGAAAATAATAGAGCATTGATATAGGGTGGGATCATTTAACTAAAATCATTTCAATATAGTGAACAGATCACAAATCATTTTTGTTAGATAAGCTAACACGAACTTTAACACGTAAATAAAAGTCATGTCGGATATAAAATTAAATTCCATCTACGAAGCCATTGAAGAAATAAAGAATGGCAAAGTAATTATTGTAGTAGATGATGAGGATCGCGAAAACGAAGGTGACTTTGTTTGTGCCGCAGAATGCATTACACCTGAGATTGTAAATTTCATGGCTACTCATGGTCGCGGATTAATTTGCGCTCCTCTCATTGAAGATCGTTGTGAAGAACTGGGTCTTGATTTGATGGTAGGAACAAACACAGCTACATTCGAAACACCCTTTACCGTTTCAGTTGATTTGATTGGTCATGGTTGTACCACAGGTATTTCAGCACACGATCGTTTTAAAACCATTCGTGCATTAACCGATCCAGATACAAAACCTGAAGAGTTAGGAAAACCAGGTCATATTTTTCCGCTCAAAGCAAAACGTGGAGGTGTATTGCGCAGAACAGGGCACACCGAAGCAGCCATCGATTTCGCTCGACTGGCGGGCTTTAAACCTGCCGGTGTTTTGGTAGAAATTATGAATGAAGATGGAACAATGGCGCGCTTACCTGATTTGGTAAAAGTAGCAGAGCGTTTTAATCTCAAATTAGTTTCCATTAAAGATTTGATTGAGTTCCGCATTAAAATGGAATCGCTCATCAAACGCGAAGTGGAAGTGGATATGCCAACGGAACACGGGCATTTTAATTTAGTAGCATTCGAGCAGGCGAATACGAAGGAAGTGCATTTAGCGTTAGTAAAAGGAACATGGAAAAAAGATGAACCTGTTTTGGTACGTGTGCATTCATCGTGTGTAACGGGCGATATCTTTGGTTCGTGCCGATGTGATTGCGGATCGCAACTTCATAAAGCAATGGAACTGGTAAACAAAGAAGGTAAAGGTGTCGTATTGTACATGAAACAGGAAGGTCGTGGAATTGGTTTGCTCAACAAATTACGAGCATACAAATTGCAGGAGGAAGGTCTTGATACAGTGGAAGCAAATCTTCAACTTGGTTTTGATATGGACGAACGTGATTATGGTATTGGTGCGCAGATTCTTCGCGATCTGGGCATCGGTAAAATCAGATTGATTACCAATAATCCAAAAAAGCGTGTCGGGCTGATGGGTTATGGATTGGAGATTGTAGATAATGTGTCGATTGAAATAGCATCCAATCCACACAATGAAAAATACCTGTTGACGAAACGTGATAAATTGGGACATACTATTTTAAAAAATAAGTAATTCAATTGGATACTCAGCGCAATAATTTGAAAATGGTATTTCGGATTTATATAACAGCCGCCATTATTCTTTTATCTCTCGGGCAAAGCCTTGCGCAAAAATTTCCATCTGATCTGTGGCATGAAGGTAAAATTGTATTGCTCGAAGGTGCCGATACATTAGTCGGTCAGGTAAAATATGATCTTCAGCAGGATTTAATTCAATACACGTCAAGCCTGAAAACTATTGAAGCGTATTCGGCTAAGAAAGTTTTGTTCTTCGAGATTTTTGATGTGACTGTTCATCGGTATCGATCATTTTATGCTTTACCCTTTACTACACAATCAGGCTATCGTGCACCTGTATTTTTTGAATTGTTGGAAGAAGGAAAATTAACGTTGCTATCACGAGAAGCAATTGAAACCAGAACATATTCCTCTATTTATTATTATGGATCATATTCCCGCCAAGTATTAGTTTACCGGTATTTTTTTCTGGATGAAAGTGGATCTATCAATGAATTTACGGGCAACAAAAAAGATTTACTCGAACTCATGGGCAAAAAAGGGGATGCTGTGGAGGACTATATAAAAGCAAACCGGTTGAAGGTAGATGAGAAATACGACTTCGCCCAGATTGTAAAATATTACAACTCACTTTTTGGAACGTAAAATCGTTGGAGGTTTGATGTTTGATGTTCTCATTCAGTAAACACAGTTAACTTCAAACCTTAAACCTCAAACTTTGAACTATAAAATGAAACCACTAATACTAGTCACCAATGATGACGGCATTACCTCGAAAGGTATTCGCACATTGATCACTGTAATGAAATCAATAGGAGATGTTGTTGTGGTAGCACCGGATGGACCACAATCGGGAATGGGCCATGCCATTACGGTTGGTGAAACATTGAGACTAGAGGAGAATTTTATGTTCGAAGGAGTAAAGGCCTATGAATGTTCGGGTACCCCAGCTGATTGTGTGAAGATTGCGCGTCACTTTGTGTTGAAAGAACATCGCGAGCCTGATATTGTAGTGAGTGGCATTAATCACGGAAGTAATACTTCCATCAGTGTATTGTATTCAGGAACCATGTCTGCAGCGATTGAAGGTGCTATTGAAGGAACACCTGCCATTGGTTTTTCACTTTGTGATTTTGGTCATGATGCTGATTTCTCGCATACCGAAGAATACATAAAAAAAATAACGCTTCAGGTTTTAGAAAAGGGATTACGCAAAGGTGTAGCACTCAATGTTAATTTTCCTCGTAAACGATCTGAAAACATTAAAGGTATTCGCATTTGTCGCCAGGCAAATGCAAAGTGGGTGGAAGAGTTTGATCAGCGTTTCGATCCGAACGGAAGAAGATATTTTTGGATGGCAGGCAGTTTCGTAAATTTTGACAAAGGTGAAGACAACGATGAGTGGGCAATCGCCAACAATTACATTTCGATTGTGCCTTGTCAATTTGATTTAACAGCACATACTGCTATTCCAATTTTGAATGAGGAGTGGAATATTTTATAGTGACTGATAATATTGATCAATTCTACAGCATTATAGCTTTATAAATAAGGTAATATCGCTAATGTTAATTTTGATATTAATAAGTTATACAAAATCAAATTCAAAAGACATGGGATTATTTGATAAGTTACTAGGCAAGTCCGGAAAACAAAACGAGGAATCAAAAACCAATCAAGACACCACTCAACTTACAAAGACTGCTGAGATGTTGGATGAGGAAAATTTTTGGTCAATCATTGACAAATCGTTGAAGGCAACAAAAAATCAAGATGATCAAGAACAATTCTTGGCATCTGAACTAAAAAAGCTATCGCCAAAAGAGATCATAGGATTTCGCTTAAGAACTGATTTTCTTCTTTACGGCACTTATAGTTCGGAAATGTGGTGCGCTGGTTATATAATGAATGGCGGATGTTCTGATGATAGCTTTGAATATTTCAGATGTTGGGTTATTTCAAGAGGAAAAGAAACATATTATAAAACGAAGACCAATCCGGATTACCTGATTAATGAAGTTGTAGAGGGTGCTGAATTTTACGACTTTGAAAGTTTCTGGTATGTTGGGTTAGAAGCATTCAAGCAGAAGACGGGGAAAGACTTATACGATTTTATTGATGATGAGAAATTTAAAACAAAAGAGGGTTCGTATCCGCAGTTTGAATTTACTTGGCAGGAAGAAAACCCTGAGAGTATGAAAAAGGTTTGCCCAAAACTGTTTACTAAGTTTAACGATTGAGACAATGGGTTTCACCCACTCAACTAGACCGGATCAACGTCCAGCACAATCCTCACACTACGATGCTCTTTTTCTTTCAGCAACTCACCGATACTTTGTTGAATCATTTTCTTATGAAGAGCCAACTCGCCAGAGCCGCGAGGAATTTTAATCAAGATACTTAGCAGAAATTGATTTCTGATTTTGGAAATCATAGGTTCTCCTGGTCCGAGAATACTTACTCCTTGTAATCTATTTCGAAGAAGCTCACACAAGAATGATGCAGTTGTTTGACATACTTTTTTGTCCGTGTGTTTAACTGTGATTTCAATTAGCCTCGTGAATGGAGGATAATTATGTTGATGGCGATCAGTAACTTGATTGTTATAAAATTCTTGGTAGCTGTTTTTGATAATGGTATTCAACAATGGATGATCAGGACTTGATGTTTGAATAACCACTGTTCCGGGTTTATCACTTCGCCCTGCACGTCCACTTACTTGTGTGATAAGTTGATAGGCCCTTTCATAAGATCGGAAGTCTGGAAAATGTATCATTCGATCAGCATTGAATACACCTACAAGACTTACATGTCCGAAGTCAAGACCTTTTGTTACCATTTGTGTTCCAACCAAAATATTCGTCTCACCTTTTTCAAAACGATCGATGATGGTTTCGTATCCGGTTTTTGATCGTGTTGTATCCAGATCCATTCGTTGAACGCTTGCTTCCGGGAAATGTAAGTTGAGTTCTTCTTCTAGTTTTTCTGTTCCGTAGCCAACTGTCTTTAATCGTGTCGAGGAACACACAGGACAATTGCTCGGCATTGTTTCTTTATATCCACAATAGTGACACACCATGGCATGTCGATATTGATGGTATGTTAAGCTCACCGCACAGTTAACACACTTCGGTATCCAGCCACAATCTTCACAACTCACCATGGGAGAATATCCTCTGCGGTTTTGAAAGATGATGACTTGTTCTTTTTTAGAAAGAGTTTCGTTTATTTTTCGCAGCAACAACCCGGAGAATTCACCCTTGATTGTTTTTTGCATCCTTTCGCGACTCATATCAGCAAAAACGATGTTGGGCAACTGAGCTTCACCAAAACGTTTCTCTAGTTTTACAAAACCATATTTACCTTGTTGTGCCTGGTAGAATGATTCAACAGAAGGTGTTGCAGAACCAAGTAATACTTTTGCGTGATGTTGACTTGCCATTACCAAAGCAACATCACGTGCATGATATCGTGGAGCAGGTTCTTGTTGTTTGTATGACGCATCGTGCTCTTCATCAACGATAATGAGTCCTAGATTATCAAAGGGAAGGAAAATAGCAGAGCGCACACCTACCACGAATTTGAAACGACCATTTAATATTCCATTCCAAACTTCTACCCGTTCATTGTCAGAAAACTTAGAATGGTAAACACCCATGCTGGTGCCGAAAATTTTACGAAGACGCTGAACAATTTGCGTAGTGAGCGCAATTTCAGGAAGGAGATAAAGGACTTGTGATCCTCCTTCCAAGGCTTGTTTAATTAAATGAATGTAAATCTCTGTTTTCCCGCTGCCGGTAATTCCGTGCAACAATACTCCTGAATGATCAACAAAGCTCTTTATTATTTCATTTAACGTATGCTGCTGCTCTTCACTCAATAATATCGGTTGACTTTCAACGACCTCATCCTCTTCAAAGCGTGAAATGATAATATCAAATTCTTCCAATACTTTATTCTTGATTAAAGTATTTAAAGAAGATTCGGAAAGATTACCCTCCAATAATTTCTTTTTAGGATAACCATTTTTATTTAACTCTGCATGACTCAGCACCGGCACTACTTGCAGATACTTTAATAGAATATCTTCTTGCTTGGGTTTAGTGGCTACTATTTCAAAAAGTTTTTCAATTGATTCTGTATTGTTGTAAGCTGTGGTAAGCCTGATTTTCTTTTCGGTTTTGGGCTTGTATTTCTCTTTCACTTCTTCAAACAACAGAATGGCTTCTTTGCTGACGAGTGATTTCAAAAGCGCATAAAGATGTTTAACGCCAAGCAATTTTGATATATCGGAATATGAAAGTGATTCACTGACCAATCGTTTCAGTAAAATGATTTCATTTTCAGAAAATAAAAGATTGCTTTCCTCCAGGTTAAAAGCCGGATGCAACTGCACCATCGATTCGCTGGAGAGTTTTAAGCCGCTCGGCAATGCGGCCTGCATCACTTCACCCACTGTACACATGTAATAGTCAGCGATCCATTGAAAGAGTTTGAACTGCAAATCGGTTACAGCAGGGAAATCATCCAGTAAATCAAGAATGTATTTGGCTTCGTAATCTTTTGGTGGTTGATGGTGGATGTTGGCAACAATACCGGTCAATACTTTACGATCACCAAACTGTACGATGGCACGTTGACCAATGAGTAATTTATCTTTTAGGTTATTGGGAACGCGATAGGTAAAGAGCTTCGGAATAGGAACGGGCAATAGTATTTCCGCAAAGAACGTATCCGTCTGCTCATCAGGAAATATGGTCAACTCTTTGGGTGGCAAATGAATCGTTCGTTAAGATTTCAGCTATCAACAAATATACACGGAACAACATTCCAAAGATGCAGGATTTTTAGTTTGATAGATCATTCCATAGTTACGTGTTTAAACCGCGACTATGGAATGAATTGAATCTTATCAGAGATTGCCACGCAACTCCTGTTCCCGCTCAATGGATTCAAACAATGCTTTGAAATTCCCTTTACCAAACGATTTCGCTCCATGGCGTTCAATGATTTCAAAAAATAAGGTAGGTCGATCCTGAACGGGTTTGGTAAAAATTTGAAGAAGATAACCCTCTTCATCGCGATCGATTAGAATATTTTGCTTTTGTAATTCTTTTAAATCTTCGTTGATGGTTCCCACACGATCCAGTACATCGCTGTAATAATTATCAGGAACGTATAGAAATTCTACACCTCGTTTGCGCAGTTCACTTACGGTATGAATAATGTCATCTGTTGCAACGGCAATGTGTTGAACACCGGCACCATGATAGAAGTCAAGGTATTCTTCAATCTGCGATTTCTTTTTTCCGTGAGCCGGTTCGTTGATCGGAAATTTAATGTAACCATTTCCATTTGACACTACCTTCGACATTAGTGCACTGTATTCAGTGGAGATGTCGCTGTCATCAAACGTGATCAATAATTTAAAGCCCATTACCTTTTCGTAGAAATCTACCCAACGATTCATTTGACCCAACTCAACATTGCCCACACAGTGGTCCACATATTTCAATCCAATGGATTTTACATCGACTAAATTTTTGCGCGGTTGATATCCCGGTAGGAATGCGCCTTTATAATTTTTGCGCTCTACGAAGGTGTGAATAGTTTCGCCATAGGTTTTAATGGAGGCCACAACCACCTCACCAAATTCATCTTTTAATACTGTCGGCTGATGCTCTGCTTCTGCCCCGCGAGAAGTAGTTTCGAAAAATGATTTACGCGCATCATCAACCCAAAGTGCAAGTACCTTCACACCATCACCATGCTTTCTTACATGTCCTGCAATTTCTGAATCGGGTTGAAGGGATGTGGTTAATACCAACCTGATTTTATTTTGCTTAAGCACGTATGATGATCTGTCCCGCACTCCGGTTTCAGGACCAGCATAGGCTATCAATTCAAAACCCATGCAGTGCTGATAAAACAAGGAAGATTGTTTCGCATTGCCAACATACATTTCGATATAGTCGGTGCCGTTGATGGGTAAGAAGTCTTCGTTCATGGTTGTAATGTTAATAAGGTAAAATTACCCTTTCCTTTTCATTGAATGTCAAATACGAAGGAGATTCTGTGAAATGACGTTTTAGGATTTTTTGATGACTGAGCAAGGCTAATTTATGGAATCGACAAAATTTTATTTCTGAAAATGATCATGCGTTTAGGTAAGAAAATCAAGAAATAAGACCCCAAAAGTATTTTTGTAA
>JBDTTT010000193.1:0-8420 GCA_039930485.1 Chryseolinea sp. | reverse complement strand
GAAACAAATACTAAAAATCACTGGGTCATTTTTGGCTGTCATACTTATCTTTGCTCAGTGCAACGATAACCTACTTGAATCAACATCTTACGGTCAGGTTACGAGTCAACAGTTCTGGCGAAATGGTGACGATGTTGTTTCGGCAGTCAATGCAATCTACGAACCCTTACTACAGGAAAATTATTTTGGCCATTTTGAACGTACATGGGATATTCAATCAGATGACATGTGGCGGGCAGGCGATCATGCCGAAGATCAATCCATAGAGTACTTCACCTATGATGCGAGCAATCCAAAACTCATTGATACCTGGAAGTGGCGCTATGAGATGATCTCGCGCGCCAATGCTGTGTTGATTAATGCACCTGATGTAACAATGGATACTGAATTGAAAAACCGGAGCCTTGGCGAAGCGCACTTTCTAAGGGGATTCAGTTATTGGAGACATTACCTTGTCCATGGAGAAGTTCCAATCTTTGTAGAAGCCGATGTTCTAGCTGGAAATCTCAATAAAACCAAAGCGACACTGGCAGAAGTGGAAGCACAAATTGAATCAGATTTTCTTAAGGCAGCTGAACTTCTTCCTGAATCGTACCAGGCAGATCCGAATAATCTCGGAAGAGTAACACAAGGTACAGCGTATGGATTCCTCACAAAATTCTATGTGTATACCGAGCAATTTCAGAAAGCGATTGATGCAGGTGAACACATCACTCAAAATGCTACTTATGCGCTTGCGCCAAGCTTTGAAGATAACTTTACAATTGATACTGAGAACAATTCCGAAATTCTTTTCTCCATGCAATACACCAGCAACTGGACAACAGACAACACACCTCAAATATATACCACTCCAAGACCCTGGGGCGGATGGGATTTTCGTGAACCCATTCAAGACCTGGTGGATGAATTTGAACCCACTGATCCGCGGTTGGGATATACGGTACTACAGGTTGGCGATATGGTAGATCTTGGTGGTGACGCAGGAGTACAGGAATACACCGCAGATCTTTCAACATCAGGATTCCATTTTCGGAAATTTGCTTCCTGGAAAGATGGTGGATTAAATTCAGATCAGAATGCTCCGATCCTTCGTTCAGCGGATGTTTATCTACTTGTGGCTGAAGCTAAAATACGCTCGAGTCAGAATGGTGATGCTGAGCTCGATGCAGTAAGAACACGAAACAGTCTGTCACCTATTACAAACGCAACCATGGATGATATCATGCATGAGCGAAGAGTTGAACTTGCGGGTGAAAATGAACGTCAACAGGATCTACTCCGCTGGGATAAGGCTGACCTCGTTAACATTGTTGATTTTTACAATCAGGATAGAGGGGCATTGAAACCTGCCCGGACGTTTCAGCGCCCCAAGCACTATTACTTTCCGATACCGCAACGTGAAATCGATATTAGCAATGGAGTTCTCATTCAAAATGAAAATTACTAACTGGTAGTTGTTCAACTAGGGGTTATAGTTGATGGCTGGCGAGCCGTGAGTAATTTCATGGCTCGATTTTTTAAAAGACCTATGTTGAAATTTATTCTGTTCTACCAATGAATATTTTCACCTTTACAAACTGAAATGAAAATAACACTTATCCTGGCAAGCCTGGCTTTTCTTATTCTACAATGTTCAAGTGATGTTAAAACTTCCATCCTTGGAAGTTGGAAGGTAGATTCTGTTTACACATACTATAATGGTTTTTCGTTTACGCGAAAGGACATTGAAGAAGAACCTCTTCTTGACTATCTGCAGGATGGGAAATTAAAGATGACGAAAGGTGAGGAGTCGCGGCTCTTTTTATTTGAGATACCAAATCAGGATTCTCTACTTCATCGAAATTCTGATCATTCGATGCTAGAGAAATTTTTCATTCTAAAACTTAGCGAAAATCAATTAATTGTACGAAAAGAAATGAATCCCGTCTTCAGAGGCAATAATCAGGAGCGTTACGAAATAAAATATCTTTCAAAGTATAGAGGGGAATAAAAACCTCGTTGAAAAAAATCAATTCTTAATACCGTCATGAACCCCCTTACCCTGACAACTTCAATCAATAAATTTTTAACCGAATAATTATTCATTTCATTATTTATTTGATATTTCCATTCTTATACCTTTACACAAAGTACATATTTTCACTTAACGATACTGGATCAATTTGTGGATTCAATTTCTTTTGAAAGAGAATTTACAACAACACATTTCAGCATGATAAAAAAGAATTTTACACGTATCGCATTTTTGTTCTTGTCAATTCTTAGTGTCACACTTCAGGCACAACCAGGTCAGGAAAAACCGGAGCAATGGAAAGACCTTAAGTTTTCCATGTTTATTCATTGGGGAATTTATTCTGAATTGGGTGGTGTGTGGGAAGGAAAACCGATATCCAAAGGATTGAGCGAACAGATTCAGGCGCATGCCGGAATTTATAGTGATACATACGCACAAGTAGCAAAACGTTTTAATCCCATGCGATGGAGTGCAGACAGTATCGTATTATTGGCAAAAACTGCCGGTATGCGTTCTGTTGTATTCACTTCAAAACATCACGATGGATTCTGTATGTTTAAATCGGCCTATACCGACTTTAATGTTGTTGATGCAACTCCTTTTAAAAGAGATATCGTAAAAGAGTTATCCGAATCCTGTGCACGGCATGGACTTCGATTTGGTATTTACTTCTCACTGATTGATTGGCATTTTCCACAGGCCTCTCCTATCTCCAGTCACAACTCCGATTACATTACACCGGAACACCACGAGTATAACAAAAATCAAATAACCGAATTACTCTCGAATTACGGAACCATTTCAGAATTGTGGTTTGACATGGGCTCACAAAGCATTCAGCAAAGCAAAGAGCTAAGGGATCTGGTTCATAAGCTTCAACCCGATTGCCTGGTTAGTAGCCGGCTGGGCAATGACATGGGTGATTTTACAGTGATGGGTGATAATCAGGAACCCGATTACCGTATTGGTGTACCATGGCAATCGCCAGCGTCTTTCTTTGGCGAAACCTGGGGCTATCGCTCGTGGCAGGCTCGGGGAGATGAAAACGAAAAATTGAAAGAGAAGTTAGCAAGCCTCATTCGTGTGGCGAGTCGGGGTGGCAACTATCTCTTAAATATCGGACCTAAGGGTGATGGCTCTGTTGTTGATTTTGAAAAAAATGTATTGTTAAAAATGGGGCAATGGCTTCAGAAAAATAACGAAGCTATTTATGGAACACAATCTGATCCATTTTATGTGTCATTTGATTGGGGGAGTATCACCAGCCGTCCACATAAACTGTATCTCCATATTCTCTCCACTCCTAAAAATAATCTCATTACACTACCTGGCTTAAAAGGATCGGTTGCGAAAGCCTACTTTCTTGAAGGTGAAGGAAATATTCAAGCACATGAAACTGTTCAGGGAATTAACTTGAATCTGCCGGAAAATTTTTCTATCCAGGATGAATACAAAGTAATCGTTGTCGAATTTAAAAATGATTATAGGATTGCACCGCCCAATATTGTTCCTGAGCAGGATAAAAAAATTACCTTGAACACAAACAATGCTTTTAAATATTTTAGTAGCTCTTGCATTGATTACAATACGCGTTTCCGTAGCACGGTAAAAGAATCATGGCCAATATTACCAAAACATACTGGCAAATACATTCCTTACCTCTATTATAGTGCGGAAGAAAAAGGAAAGGATATCGATTTAACAATCAATGGAAATGAACAGCACGTTTTGTTAGACCACGATGAATCCATTGAACTTAAAAATGATCTCACGTCCTGCACCTGGCAATCCCCCTATTTAATCGGACCATTTTGGTCAGGGCTTGAAGGCACCGAAGGGGACATCAAAAATATTCAAGTTGGTAAGCGTTGGCCCGATGCGAATGGCATGGATTGGAAAATGCTTCCGGATAGCAAAAATGGAAAACCACATACGCTTTCAGGTGAGATGATGACGGCCTATTATTTCCTTCAGCAAATCATTTCAAAAAAAGACCAATCCATTCTCCTAAAAATAACAAGCGGTGATGGTGTGGTCGTTTTTGTGAATGGCCATCAACACTTTATTTATCTTGACCCGACCAAAGAAAACAAATCAGAGAATACACTTCTCATACCTCTGAAGGAGGGGAATAATCAGTTGCTAATTAAACTCTTCAATAACTTTCAAAAGACATTTACTTTTTCCATACATCCGCTCACAGAACAAGTTATGTACCGCAAGAAACTGGAGCACGTTTTATTTAATCGCGCTGCGCCAAGCACCATAAGTTTAAAACTTCATGAACCGTTAACTCAACACCAGGATTTATTCATGCCGAATTTTTTAGTTGAGTTCGTTGAATAAGAATAGAATTAAAACTTCCTTTCAAATTTTGACATGATGAACTTAACACAATCGTCTTTCAATTAAAAAGATACCCGGCTGTTACACTTATCACGGGTATGTTTATTCCGTTGCTATCGAAGAGATAAATAGCTGTCTCTGTGGGACCAGTACCAAAAGCTTCACAGATTCATCATTTTCCTATTTATTTAAGACAAGTCAATCGAACCGATGAAGCTGTTTCCGAATGCCAAATTGAATGCTTTTGCGAAGGGAAGCACAAATGCCCCCCATGAATTGTTCAAATGCCCCCTTTTATACTGTTATAAAGCAGAATGACCGTGACAACAATACACTATGTTTATCGGTCGATTATCAACTACTTTTGATAATCTAGAAAAGCAACTATGCGCGGTCTACGATTTATATTATTCATACTCTTTTTCATTTCGCTTGAATCGGCTTTTGCTCAATTCCAACCCAAAAAGAATCTAATAAAGCACTATAGCGTAAAAGACGGACTGTCCCAGAGTGTAGTAAACAGCATTACACAGGACAACCAGTCGCTCATGTGGTTTGCCACCGAGGATGGTTTAAATCGTTTTGACGGATATACCTTCAAGACCTTTCGTTATGACCCCGATAACGCAACCAGCATAGCTGATAATTTTGTTCAAAGCATTTTTAAGGATACGGATGGAACATTGTGGGTCTCGTCAAGAAAAGGTTTGTTACAATTCGATTCCAATAAGGAAACCTTCACACTATACAAGGTTGATTTTAGTGGTAAATCAAACTACGCATACAATGATGTAAGCTTCATCACCGAGAGCCATTCCGGAAACCTCTGGATATCCTTGTACGGTTCCGGCTTCGCCTCTTTTAATAAAGAAACGAAAGCATTTAGCACTTACACACCCGAGACACTCCCAGGATTGAGTAACGAAAAAACCGTTGCCTTGCTGGAAGATAAATTCGGATTATTATGGGTGGGCACGCAGGAAGGAGGCGTCAATGTTTTTCAGGTTAGTAAAGGCAAGGTTATTAAGAAGGTAACCAATCTTGCAGGGTTTAATGAATTTGCTTCTGTTAACGTTCATTGCTTTGCCGAAGATAAGTATGGCAACATCTGGATCGGTACCGCGCAAGGGCTGGTGGTTTATATACGAAGTGAAAACCGTTTTTTTGCTTTTAATGATCCTTCGTTTTCGATAGCAAAAGTAAGTGTGATGTCATTGCTTACAGATACCAATGAAAATCTGTGGATAGGTTCAGTAGGAATGGGGTTGTACCAACTTGATCTCCGCCTCTTCAACACCCATGCCGTAAACGATTTTATCTTCGTTCGGATAAAAAGCCTGAAAGACTATGATCTCTCCAAACGCACAATTCAATTTTTTTACGAAGACAAAGACAAGAATGTGTGGATTGGCGCCTATGGTGATGGTATCTACCTGGTGAGTAGTGCAAAGGAGAGTTTTGTTAAACTACAAAAACCCCTCTATGAAAATTCAGCCGTAAGCTTTGTTCCTTATTATGGCATGTGCCATGATCAGGATGGGAACCTGTGGTTGGGAACAGATGGCAACGGCATCTACAAATCAGATTTAAATGGACAAGTCCTTGAACATTATGTAGCTGAAAAAACAAATGGAAAATTAAAGGATAACGCCATCCTCTCCGCCCTGAAGGACCACAAAGGGCGACTTTGGTTTGGAACCTATTCTCATGGTTTGTTTCGGTATAATGCCGCGTCAAACTCCTTTATAAATTATCATTACAAGAACGGCACGAAACCCGGGGGGCATGATGTGCGCGTAATCTTCGAAGACTCCAAGAATAATATCTGGGTTGGTACCAATCGAGGAGGCCTCTGTATTTTAAATGAACACGATAATACATACGAAAACCCATCACATTTCAGTAGCGCATTGGTCAACGGAGATGTTCGCTCGATCAGTGAAGATAAGGATGGAAATCTCTGGATTGGATTTTACGGTGATGGAATTTACTCCTACAATCACGAGCATAAACAATGGAAGCATAATTTGAATGATTTGAAGAGCGATATTGTCTTCGCTGTGAAAACCGATCGGAGCAACAATGTGTGGATAGGGACCGGGGGAGGTGGCCTGTCCGTTTTAAATCCAAAAGAAAATAAGTTCACGCGGTATACCGAAAAAGACGGTCTCTCTAACAACACCATTTATGCTATTGAAATTGATAACAATGAAAATATATGGATCAGCACCAATGCCGGCATATCAGAATTTAATGTGAGTAAGAACAAATTCACAAACTACAATACTTCAGACGGTTTACCGGAGGGTCAATACAATCCTGGCTCAGCGCTTTTTAATGAAGTTGGCGGATATATGTGTTTTGGAGGAACGCTTGGCTATACTATTTTCTATCCCGATCAGCTCAAAACAATATTAAAGAAGCCTCAGGTTATGCTTTCTGGACTTTCTTTATTCAATAAGCCAATAAAGATTAACGAAAGCGTAGAGGGTAATGTCATACTAAATCAGGCGTTGAGTCGCACAAAAGAAATTACACTTGAACACGATCAGAATGTTCTCACGTTTGAGTTTGTCGGTCTAAACTACAGCTACCCGGAGAAAAACAAATATGCTTATAAATTAGAAAACCTTGATGATGATTGGAACTTTGTGGGCAATCAACGCACAGCCACGTACCGGTATCTAAAACCAGGTGACTATACGTTTAAAGTGAAAGCTTCAAACATCGAGAATAGCTGGAGTAATGACTTTGCACAAGTCACCATAAAAATAAAATCACCGCTCTGGCAAACACCCCTGGCATACATTGGCTACACCATGGGTATTGCACTCATTTCAGTCTTCATTTATTCCCTGCGCAAGAAACAGATCGTACTCAGAAAAAGATTAAAGATTGAAAAGAGCCAGCGTAAATATGAGCGACAACTTGTTCAACAAAAGTTATCCTTCTTTACAGAAATATCACACGAGTTTAAGACACCCTTGACGCTCATGATCGGCCCGCTCGAAGAAATGCTGGCAAAAGAAACCAGTACGACACCCATGGGACGAAAATTGAGAATGGTGAATCGTAATGCACACAAGTTATTGAGCCTTATTAACAAGCTGCTAGACTATAGAAAAATTGAAAGTGGTAATGTGCTTCTAAAGGTGAGCGAAGATAACCTTGTGGCATTTGCTGAAGAGATCTTCATAACCTTCAAAGAGCTGGCAAACCATAAGAATATAAACTTTCATTTTCATGCCGAACATGCGGCCATCATGACCTGGTTTGACAAAGAGAAATTAGAAATGGTGCTCAATAATCTCATTTCAAATTCATTCAAGTACATCGGAAAGGGTAATGAAATCAGTGTTTCGATATCGAAACAAGTAACGGATAAACATCCTCAGGGAAGGGCCGTCATCAGGATCAAAGACAATGGCATAGGCATTCCGAAAAAACATCTCGGAAATATTTTTGACTGGTTTAACAGAGGTGAGAACTCCGGAACCATGAGTTCTGGCATTGGCTTGTCGCTCGCAAAAAAACTCGTGCACCTTCATCGCGGAGAAATTTTCGTTGAAAGTTTCGAATCGCAAGGATCCACCTTCAGTATCAAGCTACCGCTGGGTAAAGATCATTTCCGTATTGAGGAGATCATACCCGTTACTGAGATTGATAAGAGTAATCCGGAAACCGATAATCACGAAAAAAGTACTCCTCATGAAATGGACGATGACCTGTCATCAAGAAAAGGATTGAAGAGTTTACTGATCGTAGAGGATGATGAAGAAATTCGTGGATTCTTAAAAGAATACTTTGAAAAGGACTATCGAATATTTGAAGCATCCAATGGAGTTGAGGGAAGTGAATCGGCTTCAACCCATCATCCTGATCTGATCATTACAGATGTAATGATGCCTGAAATGGATGGCATCAATTTCTGTAAATTACTCAAAAGCAGTATGCGCACGAGCCACATACCTGTCATTATACTCACGGCCAAATCAAGTCTTTCGCATCATAAAGATGGAATAGAAACAGGGGCTGATGCTTACATTACTAAACCCTT
>JBDTTT010000192.1:0-8545 GCA_039930485.1 Chryseolinea sp. | reverse complement strand
TAAGCATCTTGTATGAAGGGCGATGGAAGTCATGTTCATTCAACGCCCATGGTATTATCCTCTCCTGAACATTTTATAACACGTTGGCTTCGCCATGCTCATCCCATTTGGTTTACAATTTATGCGTCCATCGCAGCATTCAGTTTATACACATGCGTTTATGCGTTTCGAAAAACATTTGCGGTTGCTACCTTCGAGCACATTGTGTATTGGGGATTGAGTTATAAAGGTTGGCTTGTAATAGCACAGGTGCTTGGTTACGGTTTGTCAAAATTCATGGGCATAAAAGTTATTTCAGAATTAAAAGCGCACTCGCGTTCCATCGGCATTTTACTAATGGTGTCCATCGCAGGTATTTCGTGGATGTTGTTCGCTTTAATTCCCGCTCCTTATAATATAGTGTTTCTGTTTATTAATGGATTGCCACTCGGTATGGTGTGGGGAATGGTATTCAGTTATCTGGAAGGAAGAAGGATGACGGAAGTTCTAGGTGCTGCATTATCCGTGAGCTTTATTTTTTCTTCAGGGCTTTGTCGTTCGGTTGGCGGATATCTTCTTCGCGACTGGAATGTTTCAGAAACCTGGATGCCGCTTATAGCTAGCTTGTTATTCGTTATACCTCTTCTGATTTTTCTTTGGTTACTGGATAAAGTTCCACCACCTTCAGTATTGGATGAAGAATTGCGTACAAAGCGTCAATCCATGAATAGAGAAGAGCGAAAAGATTTTATTTCTACTTTCCTTCCGGGGATTATCTTCTTTGTGATTACCTACATGTTGCTCACCATCTTCCGAGACTTCAGGGATAACTACTCTGCAGAAGTTTGGAAAATCCTGGGCTATGGAAATTCACCGGGAATTTATACTACCACCGAAGTTCCGGTTTCGATTTTGGTTCTTGCTATTATGGGTAGCCTGATGTTGATTAAAAATAATAAGATGGCATTGATGATTAATCACATCATTATTGCGTTGGGTATGATTCTCATTGGAGTAAGTACTTTACTATTTGAACAAGAACTGATTGAACCTACTA
Source organism: Chryseolinea sp. (assembly GCA_039930485.1). Taxonomy (GTDB): domain Bacteria; phylum Bacteroidota; class Bacteroidia; order Cytophagales; family Cyclobacteriaceae; genus Chryseolinea. The sequence continues at coordinate 7,509 of JBDTTT010000192.1, read as the reverse complement.
TTTGGTTTATATTAATTGGATTGGGTTTGTACATGGGCTATGTACCCTTCAACAGTATTTTCTTCGATCGGTTGATCGCAACATTTCGATATACCGGTACGGTAGGATTTATTATGTACGTAGCAGATTCCTTTGGATATCTCGGTAGCGTAAGTGTGATCTTGTTTAAAGAACTTGGTCACGCGAAGCTAAGTTGGTTAAGTGTATTTATTTCTTCCGGGTATTTCATTTCAATCATTGGAACGCTGCTCATTTTTGGTTCCATGATTTATTTCCACATTCGTCACAAGCAATGGGCGGCTGTTAATGCTTAGCGAGAAGCTGATCTTCTTTTTTAAGACTGTTATAAAATCCAATAATCATAATGGCATCAGCAGAAGAATTTGGATTGAGTTTATTCTCATCTATAAAAGTTGTAAGCATGTTCCCGATCTCGTCAATAAGAAGAGGATACACTTGATTTCTGAATTTAAGCAAGCCAATCAATTGATCATGTTGGAAAATAAAATAATGATAACCATCGGCATCTGATGGTGAATTCCCTGTCCATGTTTTTTGCTTTCGGTAAACGCTGACTTCTCCGCGCAAAACAATTTCCAGCAATTGATAGTGATTGAATAATCCCGCTTCTTTTAGCGAAACAAATTTCCGGTTGATGTTTGATTCTTCATCATAAAAATAAACGGCTTGAATTTTATGTGCAGGATATACGTCTACCTTTCCGTTGTTTCGATGAAGAATCAAATTATATTCGGACTCGATTGAAATTTCACCAACCAATACTTCCTTTGTCTTTAATACTAAAGATCCTTCATACCACAGTGTTGGCTTTGCAGAAATGAAAGTGGAGTTGATTAAGAGTAAACAAAAAAGTATGTATCGTTTCACATCATGTTAATTTGGTTAACATGAATTTAACAATACCTTAATCCAAATGCAATATTATTTTATTTCTAAAATCTGGAGCAGAGATGGAATGTCTTTTATAAGATGCGTGTGTTTCTCCTTGGTCAACTCATCTTCTGAAAAAGCTCCTGTAGTTACACCGATTACTAAACCACATCCTGCTGCATTACCTTGTTGAAGATCAGAAACGGTGTCACCAACTTTAGCAACGTAGCATGCGTCAACAACTCCGGTCAATAGCATCGCTTTGTAAATTAAATCAGGGTAAGGTCTTCCATTGGCAACTTCATCACTGGTTACGCTTGCATCTATTAAATTATTTTCTCTCCAGCCCAGCCGATCCAGAAGTGGATCAACAATCTGACGATCAAAACCCGTGTCAACAACTACTTTAAGTTTATTCTCTTTCAACTTCCTAAACGTTTCACTGACACCTTCTTTCTCTCCAACATTCGAATCTGTTTTGTAAAAATGAATCATATTCTCAACAAAGGCTTTGTGAATTTCATTGATCCATGCTGATGTAATGGGTAAAGCACCATGATAACGTTGCTCTAACAAAGTTCGAATGGCGATTGGTTTCGGAATACCCATTACAGCATTCGCATCTTCTATCGATATTGAGACATTAAAACTTTCGAGGGCCAGTTGCAGTATGCGGTGTACATCTTTGTTGTCTTTTACAGTTGTACCAGCAAGATCGAAAACCACGAGTTCAATGGGCTTCATAGTGTATTAATTTCTTGCAAGGTATGATCATGAAATATTTTAAAAACTTCGTTCACGTGAATCTTGTTTTAACTTTCTATGCGTGGTAAAATTAAATTTAATGATGTGGTAATACGCAGTGCCATATTTTAGATTCCTAAAGTATATGCACTATGAATACCAATCCGCTTGATATAGTCAATGAAGTTTTTGCGCTCTACGAAAAATTTGGTTATGCCGATTACATTGGTGAACCTGTATCACAGCTTGAGCATATGTCCCAATCCGCACAACTCGCAATGAGTGAAGGTTTTGATGACGAAGTAATATTAGCGGCTTTCTTTCACGACATCGGACACATCTGCGTGATGAATCATTCAGAAAATAATGTGAATGGTTTCGGTATTAGAAGCCATGAAAAAATTGGAGCTGGTTATTTACGCACCAAGGGATTTCCGGAACGTGTTGCTAAACTGGTAGAGAATCATGTTCAAGCCAAACGATACCTAACATTTAAACATCCTGATTACTATCAGCAACTCAGTGATGCCAGTCGCAAGACGTTGGAATTTCAGGGAGGTGTTATGAACGTTTCGGAAGCAGATTATTTTGAAAGCGATCCGTTATTTCAAATCAGCATTCGAATGAGAAAGTGGGATGAGCTGGCAAAAGAAATAAATATTCCTCTCGCTGATCTGGAGGAATTAAAAAATGTAGCGATAAGAGTATTGAGTCGTGCTTCCAATTGATACTATACTAATCATTTTACTTTACTGAGCTCCCTTTGTAAACCTTTGTGACCTTGTGTCTTGGTGGCTTGAGTTTTCAATTTTCTCTCCACTAAGACCTACGACACAAAGAAGCCACGAAGATTTAATTAATCGATATTAGGTACTGCAACAGTTAACTATAAGTAAACACGGCTTGAATTTCTGCAGTATCATTTGATATTCTGGCCAAGCCTGAGATTACCTCAATATTAAATTTGTGTTAAGTGGACCATCATGTGAGCCACATCGTTTAGCTTTACAAGCCTTCTTTAACACTCAACCCAATTTTATTTCTATGGCTAAGATTTCAAAAAAAGAGATTAATCACACTGTGACAGAAGCGGTTGATAATGCTCTCGAAAAATTAAAAATCTCATCTCCTTCTAAGAAGACAAAGAAAGTGTTGGGAAAAGTATCCAAAAAGGTTTCGAGCCAATTAAAGAAAGAGGTAAAGAAGCAAAACAAGAAGATTGCTAAGGCAGATAAGAAAACGAAAAAGATTATGGCATCCAAGAAAGTGAAGACTCCTAAAACAAAAGCGAATGACGCTATATAAGTCATTTCACTCTGCAGAGTTTCCTTTGTGAGCCTTCAAGACCTTGTGTCTTCGTTGCGTGAATTGGTAGTTCCTTTTGCCATCAAGACTCAAAATCACAAAGAAGCCACAAAGTTTAAATGACATCGGTTTTTCATTTGTTCTATTTATAAATAATGACTTCGGAATTAAAAATACACACTCTTCGATTCAACAGAGCACTTGAGCCCTTCAAGGTTATGTTGGTAAACCGAAGAGCTGAGTTGTCCAGCCAGGATTGGTTTCATCTTGTGAACCGAACGAAGGAAGGTATTCTAAATCAACCCGATCAATATTTAGGGAAAGAACTTCCCGATGCTGAAACATTATCGATAGCCATTGACAAAATTTTTTCTGACTTTTTGAAGGTTCAAAAAGTGGAGCAGCCACAATCTTAGATTCTTCTCATCGCCCGATACAAAATCATGTCGGGACCTGCATTCCGGACCACTATAGCGCTTTTTCGATTCTACATTTCAATCGGGTACGGAAAACTAAATCTCTTCTGTTATCTTTAGTTTCATGTCGGATACCAGGAGCAATGTTAATATGTTTTCTGTCGCACTGAAGTCGATTGCCTTTGCCTGGCAAACGAATCGAAAGTTATTGATCGTTTTAACTTTGCTGAACATTTTTCAGGGTTCTATTATCTATTTACAATACACCAGCTTTTCAAACATTGTTGATGAAATCATAAAAATCAAATTAGGTACGGGCACGATGCAGGATTTGATAAATACCTCTGTGATTTTGGGATTGTCATTTCTGGTGCCATCTATTGTAGGTAATTTTGTATCCCATTTCCGTAATAAATTTCGTCTTCAGCAGGGCGTGCAGTTAGAGCTGTATAAGATTGACAAGCAAAGTGCGCTTGACATTGGCACTATCGAAAGTAATTCTTATCAAACATTATTAAGAGGAGCGCAGGAGTGGGGCAGCGGAAGTGTTTTGAATTTGCAGGATTTTATTTTCACTTCAGCCACAAGCTTTTCCGGTATCATTACCTCCATCGGAATTTTATTTTCACTTAGCGGATGGCTGGTGTTGTTCGCAGTATTAGCTGCAGCACCCGTCTACTTTTTTTATAAAAAGTTTAGCATGGAAGTTTTTCGCATCCGTTACCTGTCGCTGGATGATCATCGCATTATCGGTAACCGGATATCGCACTTCGAAGAACTTGAGAAAGCAGTGGATGTTATTTTGCTGACATTAAAGTCATGGTTCAAAGAACAGATCAGAGATCGCAAAGTTTCATTTAATAAAAAGATCATCGCTGCCGAGCAAAAGAAAGCGATCTCCTACGGATTTTTAAGTTTGTGGTATTTACTTTTTCTTTTTGCCGCCATTGCCCTTATGACGAAGGAAGCATTAGCAGGAGCCATAGCCGTTGGCGGACTTCTTTTGGCTTTCAATACCTACACGCGTTTTTACCAAACGGTTAATGGCTATGTAGAATCCATTTCGTTCAGTGAAGAAGCAGCGCGTTACGCAGCACGCTGGTTTGAATTGTTTGACCTCTCACCAAAGATTGCATCGAAAGATGATGCCGAACGCATAACATTTAAAGAGCCTCCATTAATTGAGTTCAAAGATGTTTCGTTTCGTTATCCAGGAGACAATGTTGAAAATCCTTTTGTATTGCAGAATCTTAATTTTTCCATAAAGCCCGGTGAGAAGATTGCTATTGTAGGTGTAAATGGATCCGGAAAAACAACACTGATCAAACTTCTATGTAGAATATATGATCCAACGGATGGGAGCATTCTCATCAATGGAATTAATTTAAAAGACATCCATCTCGAAGATTGGCAAAGTGCCATTGGGGTTCTCTTTCAGAATTTTCCGGAATACAATCTTACCATCCGCCAATCGATAGGAGTGGGCCGAATTTCGAATATTGTTGAAGAAGAAAAATTGAAGCAAGCAGCTTTCTATTCGGGTGCAGATGAATTCATTACCGAATTTCCTTCTACATATGATCAACTCATTTGGAAAGAATTTAAAGATGGAACGGATTTATCGAAAGGTCAGCATCAGCGTCTTGCTGTGGCCCGCATGTTTTACCGCGATGCACCCATCACTATTTTGGATGAACCCACCGCTTCGATTGATGCAGTAACAGAGGAAAAAATATTCACAACACTTGAAACCAACAGAATAGGGAAGACCGTCATTCTGATTACGCATCGTTTCAGTACTGTTAAAAATGCAGACAAAACGTTGATGCTGGAGCGAGGAAAAATAATCGAACAGGGATCGCACAGGGAACTGATGCTGATAAACGGCAAATATGCCGAATTGTATACCATGCAGGCAAAACGTTATTTGGAGAATGATGAAGATCAGAAGAAATAAAGGTGTTTGATTTCGTTCACAAGAGTCTTTCGGCTCATAATGTTAGCGGAAGAGCGGGATGACAGCTCCTATCTTTATAAAATCTTTATATGTATGGGTCTTTATTTAGCAAAATCTTTATAACGCATAGTTTACTTTTGTCTTCTGATAGCAGAAGGTGAAACCGCTCGTAATCAAAAAATTTACCCGTAACCAACAATTTCTGATTAGCATCAGTTTGGTGCTCTTCGTTGCTTTGGCCGGATTATTAGTGAATGAACTGATTGGCTATCGTGTTGTTGCCTTCATGTTGTTGGTTACCGTTTCTATTTTGGCCATGTTCCTGGAGATTATTCCCGTGCTGATTGCCGCAGCACTCAGTGCTCTCATATGGGATTTCTTTTTTATTCCACCCCGATTCACACTGACAGTTGGCACACCGGAAGACCGGATATTGTTGGTCATGTATTTTCTGATTGCCATGATCAATGCAGCATTGACGTATAAAATCAGAGAGATGGAGAAGTCGTTGAATGAAAAGGATGAAAAGGCGAAATCAATACTCTTCTATAATACGTTATTGAATTCATTATCACATGAACTGCGCACTCCAATCACTACGATACTCGGATGCACGGACAATCTGCAAGCAAATGCGCCTGGACTTTCAGAAAAGAATAAGAGTGACCTCATTGAAGAAATATCAGTAGCCACCGTAAGACTGAATCAACAAGTAGAGAATTTGTTAAACATGTCGAGGCTCGAATCCGGTGTTTTTAAAATCAAGAAAGACTGGTGCGATATAAATGATTTAGTTTATAAGACGTTACAACGTTTAGAAGCGAATCTTCAGAAATACCGTCTCGCTGTCGATATTCCCGAGCAGCTTCCGCTCTTTAAATTAGATTTTGGACTGATGGAGCAAGTGCTCTATAATCTCATTGTGAATGTTACCCAACATACGCCAGAAGATACGCTGATAACCATACAAGCAGATTGCGTTAAGGACAGATTACTGCTTACTATAGCCGACAATGGAAATGGTTTTCCTGAAAATGAAATCGATAAGGTGTTTGGAAAATTTTATCGATTGAAAGGTTCTCGCACTGGAGGAACAGGCCTTGGCCTTTCAATAGTGAAAGGATTTATAGAGGCACATCATGGAACAATTAAACTGGAGAATTTGCCGGTTATGGGTTCTAAGTTTACGATCGAAATACTCACTGAAAAATCATACATAAACAAACTAAGGGATGAGTAGCGCTTCAATTTTGATTATTGATGATGAAGATCAGATCAGGAAATTGTTAACCATTACCTTACAGGTAAATAACTATAAAGTATCAGAAGCTTCCACTGGAAAGGAAGGGTTAAGCGCAGTTTCAAATCATACTCCTGACCTTGTGCTTTTGGATTTAGGGTTGCCGGATGAAAGTGGCCATGAAGTTCTACGGCATCTTAGAGAATGGTTTAGTAATCCAATCATTATCATTTCGGTTCAAAGTAACGAAGAAGATATCGTTAAGGCGCTTGACAACGGGGCAAATGATTATATAGTAAAACCGTTTCGCACAGGAGAACTACTTGCCCGAGTTCGCTCTGTCCTTCGTAAAGCGAGTAGCGAACCAAATATACCAACCGTCAAATTCAAAGATTTAACAATTGATTTCGTAAACCGAAGTGTAACTGTAAACGATGTAGCGGTAAAGCTTACTGCCACTGAGTATTCACTTTTATCTATACTGGCCCGCAATGACGGAAAGGTACTTACGCATAAGTATTTGTTAAATGAGGTGTGGGGTGCCTCGCATCAAAATCAGTCACAATACTTAAGGGTTTTTATAGCACAGCTTCGAAAGAAAGTAGAGATTGATGCGAACCGACCGGTACACATTATAACGGAGTCGGGTATAGGCTATCGATTCATTGGTAATAAAACAGTTTTATAACTATCCGGTTAAGAGATCAGAATGGAGTCGACAAATACACATCAACATAAACTTTCTGTGGCCGGAGTATTGGTCGCGCTTGGAATTATTTACGGAGACATAGGTACCTCGCCTATTTATACATTAAAATTCATTATTGGCGATAGACCTGTAACACAAGATTTAGTTCTTGGTGGTCTGTCTTGTATTTTCTGGACCCTTACACTCATCACAACAATAAAATATATCTACCTGGCATTGAATGCCGATAACAAAGGTGAAGGTGGGA
>JBDTTT010000191.1:0-8657 GCA_039930485.1 Chryseolinea sp. | reverse complement strand
ATTTCTCTTCCTCTATCTGTTCGGAAATTAAAACACAATACCACATCGCCTTCTTTAATGGTCGCAACGGGTTGATTGTTTTCTGTCACCACAATTGGTTTAATAAACTCATCCGTTACATTATTGTCATACGATTGCTGAATAGACTTTAAGGCATCTGTTGTCATTTCGCCAACACCATTCACCATTACATCATACGCAAGCTTCACGCGTTCCCATCGTTTGTCACGATCCATAGCGTAATATCTTCCTATTACACTTGCCAGTTTTCCTGTTGTCTTGCTTAGGTGATCAATGATTTCTTTTACATAAGCATATCCACCTTTAGGGTCAGTATCACGACCATCCGTAAAAGCGTGAATGAATAAATTTTTTATTCCATTGTTATATGCAATCGTAACGAGGCCTTTCAAATGTTCGGTATGAGCATGCACACCTCCATCGGAAACCAAGCCCATGTAGTGAACACTTTTGTTATTCTTTTTTGCGTAAGCAAATGCATCTAACAATACTGCATTCGAATCAAGTTCTTTGTCTTCAATCGCTTTGTTTACACGAACCAAATCCTGATAAACTACACGTCCTGCACCAATGTTCATGTGCCCCACTTCGGAGTTTCCCATCTGACCTGCTGGTAAGCCAACTGCCAATCCCGATGCTTCTAATTTGCTGTGCGGGTATTTGGTATATAATGAATTTACAAAAGGAGTTTTTGCTTTGTCGATTGCAGAGGCAGCTTTGTTGGTAGCAATGCCCCAGCCATCCAAAATCATAAGTAACACTTTCTTGTTCATGGAAATAATTTATTAGGCTTCTGGTTAATTAACTGGGCGTAAATATAGTCAGGTTTGAAGGATTAGCGGATTGCAAGTGTATTCAATCCAGTAATCGATTGCACCTCATCCAATAGCAATTTTATTTCTTTACCTTTATACAATGGCATAATTTTGGCCGCCTACTAAGTTCGTTATGAAAGGAACCAGATACATCATTTTAGCCGTATTTACAGCCTCTGCTCTAGTTAGCATTGATTCAATTGCCCAGACCGATGTTGTTAACGAGGTGAAAGAGACCATTAAGGCAGGCAGTGCCAAGGAACTTGCTAATTATCTTAATCCGACTATTGACGTAACGATCGAGAATACGGTTCAAACTTACAGCAAGGCTCAGGCAGAGTTTGTATTCCGCGATTTCTTCAAACAACATCCTGCTACAGAATTCAATATCATCCATCAAGGCTCATCAAAGGGTGGACAGCCCTTCGCCATTGGCCAATACAAGAGCGGAACGGATACATACCGTGTTTTTATGAAAATAAAGACCGTGAGCAACAAGCAGCTCGTTCATGAAATTTCTTTCGTGAAAGAATAACGCATTAGTTTCTGAAATTTAATCGGCTTCATCTGTCTTATGTGATGGAGTGCCTTCTATTTTTGCACCGTGCAACCAGCTTACATAACAGACGAATTTCTTGATCATTTCATCTCTTCCGCCCTTGTGGAGGATGTTGGTGATGGGGATCACTCTTCACTCGCTTCTATTCCGAAGGAGACAAAAAGCCGCGCGCGATTACTTGTAAAAGATAATGGCATATTGGCAGGAACGGCTCTGGCAGAGAAAATTTTTCACCATGTTGATAAGGAATTAGTGGTGAAAATTCTTCTTGGCGATGGCACAACAGTTAAAAAGGGAGATGTTGCCTTTACCGTTGAAGGTTCAGCCCAATCGATTCTCACCTCCGAACGTTTAGTGTTGAATTGCATGCAGCGTATGAGCGCCATTGCTACCAAAACAAATTACCTCACTTCTTTAGTTGGTGGGACAAAAGCAAAACTACTGGATACACGGAAAACCACACCCAACTTTCGTCTGCTTGAAAAATGGGCTGTTTTCATAGGGGGCGGAACCAATCACCGCATTGGGCTTTTTGATATGATTATGCTGAAAGACAATCATATTGATATGGCTGGAGGCATCGAACAGGCAATCATTCGAACAAAAGATTATCTTCGCGCCACGAATCGAAAATTGAAAATTGAAATCGAAACGCGCAACCTTCAGGAAGTGAAGGAGGTAGTGAGAGTGGGTGGAGTTGACATCATCATGCTGGACAATATGAAGCTGGCAGAAATGAAAGAGGCAGTGAAATTAATTGATGGGAAATTCGTCACTGAGGCAAGCGGTGGCATTACGGAAGAAACCATTGGAAGTGTTGCCGAGTGTGGTGTTGATTTTATTTCGGTCGGGGCACTTACGCATTCTGTTATCAGTCTTGATTTAAGTCTGAAAGCATTTTAGAATTCACTGCAATAAAAATTTAAAGAGTAAAAATTGATTTAAGAGTTGATATGATTGTACGGACGAAAAATTACAAACTAGATAAGAAGACCTACATTAATCTGGCACTGAAAAGCATATTGAAAAAGCAGGGATGGATTGCTGCATTAGCGGCTCTTGCATTATGTCTGTGCTATGCAATACCAGGCCTCGCAAGTATCTGGTGGTTCATTGGTGCTTTTATTGGTCTTGGTCTTTATCTGCTTTTCTGGTGGATTCAGTTTTACGGAGTAACACAACTTGATCAGGGCAAAATGCTTTTCGAGAAATTCTCCTATGAAATCAGCAGTCAGCAAATTCTGATGAAGATTAATCCACGTGAAGGCATGCCCATGAAGTGGGATCAAATTCAAAGTGCAGCAATAGGTAAGGACTTTTTTGTTTTGTATGTAAACAAAGCTCAGATGATTTACTGGCCATTTAAAATTTTCAATTCTGAAAATGAGCGCAAGTTTGTGACCTCAATATTGAAAACGAAAGGCTTTATTAAATAAGACTTCAAATAATGTAAGAGGCCCGATAAATAATTATCGGGCCTCTTACATTCCAGTTACTGTTCACTTCACTTCCAGCATATGGAATTAGAAGAAGCCAAACAAAAAATATTTCGCTATTGCGCCTATCAGGAGCGCTGCCATTCGGAAGTGCGAAACAAACTGTATGAATATGGTCTTTATCGTCCGGATATTGACAACATCATTTCGTTTTTAATAACAGAAGGATTTCTAAACGAAGAACGATTCGCCAAAGCGTATGCCGGAGGGAAGTTTCGTATTAAGCAATGGGGAAAATTAAAAATCCAACTTGAGCTCGAGTTAAGAGGGTTAACTAAAAACTGCATCAAAATCGGACTGAAAGAAATTGATGATGCAGACTATACCAAAACATTGGAAGGACTCATCCTCAAAAAGCAATCGCAACTTGATGAAGAAAATAAGTTTGTTTTACGCGATAAAATTGCTCAGTATGTAATCCAAAAAGGGTATGAACCTGAGTTGGTTTGGAGCACCATAAAATCAGTTATTCCGAAGTGAGGAAATAAATGTACGAAGTACAAGGTACGAGGTACGTTTCAAACATCGTAATTAAGCTTTCATCAAAGGAAGAACTTGTACCTGATACTTCGTCCCTGTTACCTTGTTTTGCCGATTATCAACATCAATCTACTCTTATCAAAAGCCCTTCAAATAAATTAGAATAATCCCCTATAATTGTAAATTGTTCTGATTTGTATTTCTAAACGATGACCGAATTTCAGCTCTATTTCGACTTGGGTAAAGACCACATCCTCGATTATAAGAATGGCTATGATCACATCTTATTTGTGATTGCCTTGTGTGCCTTATATCTATCGCGCGATTGGAGGCAAGTTCTTATTCTCGTTACAGCCTTTACGATTGGGCATTCCATTACTCTAGCTTTGTCAACATTACGAATTGTGAATGTAAAAGCTGATTTAATTGAGTTTTTAATACCACTCACGATTTTTATCACAGCCGTTTCAAACTTGTTTAAAAACGAAAACAATTTGTCTGGAAAGAACATAAATATCAATTATTACTACGCTGCTTTCTTTGGTCTTATTCATGGTCTTGGATTTTCAAATTATCTAAGAAGTATTCTGGGCAAAGACAAAAGTATTTTCACGCAACTGCTTTCTTTTAATCTTGGATTGGAATTTGGACAACTAGTGATTGTCGGCATTTTTATGATCGCAAGTTTTATTCTTGTTGATCTCTGCAACATCAACCGAAGAGACTGGAAGATGGTGATCTCTTCCGCCATTGCTGGCATCGCACTTATTTTGATGAAGGACAATATGTATTGGATAAATTAAACACGTAACCATTTTTTATGAGATCATTTTATATCCTGGTTTTCTCGATTATCTCGATCGCTTCAACCGCTCAACAATCACCAACACCTGCACCAAAATGGCAAGGCAAGTTTGAACAACTCGGTCAAACCTTACCAACACCAAATGAATATCGAACGGGGTCCGGAGCGCCTGGACCAAAGTACTGGCAACAAAAGGCAGATTATGTAATCAGTGTTGAGTTAAATGACGCAAACCAAACTGTTACTGGTTCTGAAACCATAACGTATTCTAACAACTCACCCGAAACATTAAAATATCTTTGGCTTCAGCTCGATCAAAACAACCAGGCGAAAGGTAACAACACCGCAAAGGTGAGAACCAATACACTGGTTGATTCTTCGTCAACCAGAACAATTGGTGGTTCACTAAATTTATATGACTTCGATGGTGGTTTCAAAATCAAATCGATTAAAGATGTAAGTGGTAAAGCATTACCCTATACAATCAACTACACGATGATGCGGGTTGATTTACCTCAGGCTTTAGCACCAGGTCAAAAATATTCTTTCAACATTGAGTGGAGTTACAACATCAACGATGGAATGACCGCACGTGAGCGTACTATGTTTGAATATTTTCCGGAAGACGGAAACTATTCCTATGTGATTGCTCAATGGTTTCCTCGCATGTGTGTGTATGATGATGTGAACGGCTGGCAAAACAAACAATTTCTAGGGCAAGGTGAATTTGCTCTTCCTTTCGGGGATTATAAAGTAAAAATCACTGTGCCTGCAGATCACATTGTTGGTGCGACAGGAGTATTACAAAATCCGAAAGATGTTTTATCTGCAACTGAAGCACAACGCTTTGAACAAGCTAAAACCAGTTTCGATAAACCTGTGATTATCGTTACGCAAGAAGAAGCAATCCAAAAAGAAAAAACAAAATCAACCCAAAAGAAAACATGGGAGTTTCATGCAACTAACGTTCGCGACTTCGCTTTTGCAACATCACGTAAATTTATCTGGGATGCACAGGCCGTGAAGATTGGAAACAAGACTCCACTAGCGATGTCTTATTATCCAAAGGAAGGAAATCCGCTTTGGGAAAAAGAATCGACTCTTGCTATAAAGAATACGCTGGAAGTGTATTCACGAATGACACTTGATTATCCTTATCCGGTTGCTATCTCTGTTCATGCTGCTGATCAGGGTATGGAGTATCCTATGATTTGTTTCAACAGAGGAAGACCAAATAAAGATGGAACCTTCAGTGTGCAAAAACGCCTGAGCATGATTGGTGTAATTGTTCACGAAGTGGGTCACAACTTTTTTCCAATGATCATCAACAACGATGAGCGTCAATGGTCGTGGATGGATGAAGGGATCAATACCTTTGTTCAACTCGTTACCGAATTAGAGCGCTATCCAAAAGATGAATGGACTCGTGGTTTGCCAGGCACATTGACTGGCTACATGAAAGGCGATAAAAATTTGCAACGTCCACTTATGACAAACTCAGAACAGGTTGTTCAGTTTGGTGCAGAGCAGTATCAAAAAGCAGCAACGGGTTTATTCATGCTTCGCGAAACGATTATGGGTAAAGAGCTTTTCGATAAATCCTTCAAAGAATATGCAACCCGCTGGGCCTTTAAACATCCCATGCCTGCTGATTTCTTCCGAACCATGGAAGATGCTTCTGCTGTTGATCTTGATTGGTTCTGGAAAGGCTGGTTCTATACCACTGACAATTGTGATCAGTCAATCGATCAGGTAAAGTGGTTCACGTTGCGAAAAGAAACTTTGGATCCTGAAAAGAAAGAAGTAACGACTGCAAAGGGCGATCTCTCTGCGAAAGCGAGCGAAAAGAAATTTGAGAATTTCAGCAACGGACCAGAACCGTTTACAGTTGTACCAACCGATCCGAGATTCAAAGGAGAGTTTTTAAGTAATGTCGATGATAAGGCAATCATCAATAATCTGAAAGACAAGAATCTTTATGAAGTTACATTATCTAACAAAGGCGGTTTAGTTTTACCAGTCATTATTGAATGGACTTTTAAAGATGGATCAAAAGAAACCGAACGTATTCCTGCTGAAGTATGGCGAATCAACGAAAGCAAAATCACGAAAGTGTTTGTGAAAACGAAAGAGGTAACAAGTATTGTTCTCGATCCAAATCATGAACTAACGGATATCAATACACAAGACAATGTTTTTCCAAAACCAGCGGAATCCACAACAAAGTTTGATGACTTTAAAAAGAAGAATTAGACCTCATCCCCAGCCCTTCTCCTTCAGAGAAGGGGGGCTTGAAGCTTTGAAATTTCTGTAATACATAACAAGTAATTAACTTAAAAATAGATCAACTCGAATTATGAAACGTACATACGCTTTACTCTGCGTCATTCTGCTAGCGTTGAATGTCTTTGCGCAGACTCCAACTCCACAATGGAAAGGAAAATTTGAACAACTTGGTGAAACTTTACCGACACCCAATACCTATCGCAGTGGTTCGGGGGCGCCAGGTCCAAACTATTGGCAACAACGTGCCGATTATGTTATCAACGTAGAGATTGATGACACAAATCAATTATTGAAAGGATCAGAGACCATTACGTATTTTAACAATGCACCTGAGCCTCTAAGTTTTTTATGGCTTCAACTCGATCAGAATTTATTTGCTGAAGACAACATGACTGATCAAAGTAGAACCGGTTCAGTTCGCGATTCTGTTCCTGCCGCTTTTCTTAACCGGGTATCCGGCATAAAAGATTCTGATTATAAAGGTGGATACACCATTGCATCGATCAAGGATGCAACAGGAAAAAAACTTCCTTATATCATCAATCACACTATGATGCGCATTGATCTTCCTGCTCCATTAAAAACTGGAGAAAAATTTACCTTCTCAATTGACTGGAGTTACACTGAGTATAATCGTCAGGTGTTTGATCGCGGACGCGGTGGCTATGAGTTTTTTCCGGAAGATGGAAATTTCGTTTACACTTTTGCTCAGTGGTTTCCACGCATGTGCGTATTCGATGATTATGAAGGATGGCAGAACAAACAGTTTCTTGGTTTAGGCGAGTTTGCATTAACATTCGGAAATTATCGCGTTCGCATTACTGTGCCTGCGGATCATATTGTTGGAGCAACCGGCTCGATTCAAAATCCAAAAGATGTTCTAAGTAAAGAACAATTGGATCGCTATGAAAAAGCGAAGAAAACATTCGATCGGCCTGTGGTGATTGTTTCTCAGGAAGAAGCAACTCAAAAAGAAAAAACAAAATCAACTGCAAAGAAGACCTGGGAGTTTTACGCAGAGAACGTACGTGACTTTGCTTTTGCAACATCACGCAAATTTATCTGGGATGCACAAGCAGTGAAGATTGGTGAAAAAACTCCAATGGCTATGTCATTGTATCCAAAAGAAGCTAATCCGCTTTGGGGAAAGGAATCAACTCGCGCAGTGAAGAATGCTTTAGAAGTTTATTCATCTCGTACGATTGATTATCCATATCCGGTTGCGTATTCAGTTCACACTGCTGATCAAGGTATGGAGTATCCGATGATCTGTTTCAATGGCGGTCGTCCGAATAAAGATGGAACGTATTCTCAGCAAGCTCTTCTTGGAACGATCCACGTAATTGTTCACGAAGTAGGTCATAACTTTTTCCCGATGATCGTGAACAGTGATGAGCGTCAATGGACATGGATGGATGAGGGGTTAAATTCATTCCTCGATAAAGAAACCATACAAGAGCGCTATCCAGAATTAAACTACATGCGTGGAACTCCAAAGACGATTACACCTTATATGAAGGGAGATAAGAGTCAGATGCGTCCAATCATGTCTATGTCGGATAATATTCGTGGAAGCGAATTTGGTAACAACGGTTATTCAAAACCTTCTGCTGCACTAACCCTGCTTCGCGAAACTGTTATGGGTAAAGAATTATTTGACAAAGCTTTCAAAGAATACGCGCAGCGCTGGGCTTTCAAACAACCTAAGCCTGCAGACTTTTTCCGCACGATGGAAGATGCCTCAGCTGTTGATTTGGATTGGTTCTGGAGAGGATGGTTCTACACAACGGACAATGTAGATGTGGAAGTAGAAGATGTGAAGTGGTTTGCATTGCGTTCAGAAAAATTAGATCCTGAAAAGAAAAATGTTAAAGTAAAATCAGGAGATCTTTCTGCATCAACAGATGGTAAGGCTAACAGCGATTTCAGCAATGGTCCGCAAGAATTTACAGTGACAAATACACCTGAGCAATTCTATGGTGAGTTTAAAAGTCGCATTGATGATAATGCTGTTCGTCAAAAACTGGCGGGTAAAAACATCTATCAGGTAAAATTTAAAAATGTGGGTGGTTTAGTAACACCACTTGTTATTGAATGGACATTCAAAGACGGATCAAAAGAAATTGAACGCATACCTGCCGAAATCTGGAGGATTAATGAAAAAACAATTAGCAATATTACTTACCTGCTTGATG